>NZ_JAGAVR010000123.1:0-74663 GCF_017941855.1 Turicibacter sp.
ATTTATTTTAAGTTTTCAAAAAACAGGTGATTTTGGATCTTCTCAATGGGCTGGTTTTGAAAATTATAAACGTTTATTTTCAGATCCAGCCGTTTGGCAAGCCACAGGGAACACATTAAAATACGTCCTCATGGTGATTCCATTTATTATCATCTTTTCATTATTAGTTGCTGTCTTATTAAATCAAAAAATTAAAGGGAAAAGCATTTATCGCGTTATTTATTTTTTGCCAATGGTTGCGGCACCAGCTGCTGTTGCGATGGTTTGGAAATGGTTATTTAACTCAGAATTCGGTTTAATTAATTATTTATTAAGCCTCATTGGAATACAGGGACCTCAATGGGTAAGTGATCCTAATTTCGCTTTAATTGCCATTGCCATCGTTGGAATTTGGAGTGCTGTTGGTTACAATATGATTTTATTATTAGCAGGTCTTCAAGAAATTCCAAAAGATTATTACGAAGCCGCTAGTATTGATGGAGCAGGATCAATTCGCCAATTCTTCAGTGTCACATTACCATTAGTTTCACCAAGCTTATACTTTGTAATGGTCACAAGTATCATCTCAGCGTTCCAAGTATTCGATGTTATCTTCATGATGATTGATAAAACAAGTATGGCAATTGAAAGTACACAATCACTTGTTTACTTATTCTATCAACATTCATTCACCGTTAATGATAAAGGTTATGGATCAGCGATTATCATGTTATTATTAGCCATTATTATGGTCATTACATTTATTCAATCAAAAATTGAGAAAAAATGGGTACATTACTAAGAGAGTAGAGGTGAGAAAAATGAAAAAAATTAAAAAAGGGAATCTATTAATTCACATCATCTTAATCTTAGGTGCTGTCGTCATGATTTTACCTTTCGTATGGATGGTCTTAACATCTTTAAAAACATTAGGAGAATCAACTCAGATCCCTCCAAAAATTTTCCCAGACAAAATGCAATTTAGTAACTATACAGAAGTACTTCGTTTATTACCATTTGGAAAGTTCTATCTTAATACGATTTTAATGATAATCTTCCGCGTTATCGGATCAGTATTATTTAGTGCCATGGCTGCTTATGCTTTTGCAAGATTAAATTTTCCAGGAAAGAAATTTTTCTTTAGCTTAGTTTTAATTCAAATGATGGTACCAGGACAATTATTTATCATCCCACAGTTTAACTTAGTTCAAAACTTAGGGTTATTAAACACCGTCACTGCCTTAGTGATTCCAGGGGTAGTAAGTGCTTTTGGAACATTCTTATTGCGTCAGTTTTTTATGGGAATTCCAGCCGAACTTGAAGAAGCAGCAAAACTTGATGGATGTAGTATTGGACGTACTTTCTTTACCATCATGCTCCCGCTTGCTAACTCTGGACTCGTTGCACTTGGAATTTTCACAGCATTATTTGCTTTCAAAGACTTAATGTGGCCGTTAATTGTTAACATGTCAATTGATAAAATGACGCTATCTGCTGGATTAGCCTCATTACAAGGACAGTTCTCAACAAACTTCCCGCAATTAATGGCGGGGTCATTACTTGCCATTTGGCCAATGTTATTAATCTTTATCGTTTTCCAACGTAAATTTATTGAAGGAATTGCAACAACTGGAGGAAAATAATTAAATTTCATTCTTTATACCTGCCTATTTTAAAATATAGAGGACTGATTGCTGCCTACCCATATCAGTCCTTTTTTCTGTTATAATTTAATAAAAGGGTAGAAACATGAAGATCGAAAAGCAAATGTATGAAATAGTAATAAAATTTATTGAGAAAAGATATCTAACTGGCTTAAGAGAGACAGTTGTCATAAAACTCGGTACTGTATCATATAACAATGGTATATTAGAATTTCGTATTACCTAGTGATTGAGGAACTCTCTCTACGAGAGGTTGGGGCCCAAAAAGTTATTCATCAATACAATGTTAAAAGGGACGCTAAATTGTTAGCGTCCCTTTAGATTATTTATATTCTGGTAACCATCCTTCGTGGGCTTTGATTAAATCATCGACTAAGGCGTAGATGTCATCAATTGAAAGCTCAGATGAAGTATGAGGATCAAGCATGGCTGCATGGTAAATATGTTCTTTTTTTAGTGTTAAAGCTGCTTTAACGGTTAACTGATGGACGTTAATATTGGTACGATTTAAAGCGGCAAGTTGTGGAGGCAAATCTCCTACAAAGCAAGGTGTGACACCACTTGCATCAACTAAACATGGGACTTCAACCACGCAGTCATTAGGAAGGTTAGTAATTAAGCCAGTATTTAAAACGTTAGCGCCAATTTTATAAGGCTTGTTTGTAATCATGGCTTCCATGATATAGGAAGCATATTCGTGGGTACGGGTATGAGATAAGCTATGATCATGAACAATCTCTTCGCGGAGTTTATTCCAGTTTTTGATTTGTTCTATACAACGACGAGGATATTCATCTAGTGGAATATTAAAACGCTCAATCAACTCAGGGTATTTCTCTTTAATGAAGTAAGGCATATATTCTGAGTTATGCTCACTTGATTCCGTTACATAGTAGCCAAATCGTTTCATGATTTCAAAACGAACCATATCATAGTGTTTTCCTTCAAAAGCAATTGCTTTCTCTTTGATTTTTGGATATAAATCTTGACCATTCGATTCAACTTCTAATAACCATGCCATGTGGTTAATCCCTGCAATTTTATACGAAACATTGTCGTATTCCATCCCTAAATGACGTAAAAGATCTGGTGCACACACTTGAACGCTATGGCAAAGCCCGATTGTTTTAATTTTAGTCGCCTTTAAAACGGCCAACGTTAAAATACTCATTGGATTCGTGTAGTTTAGTAGCCAGGCATCTGGACAAACTTCTTCCATGATTTTGCAGTAGTCAAGTAGAACGGGAATCGTACGCAGTCCTCTAAAGATACCGCCAATTCCTAACGTATCGGCAATCGTTTGACGAAGACCATACTTTTTAGGAATCTCGAAATCTGTAACCGTACAAGGCTCATATCCTCCGACTTGGATGGCATTCACAACAAATGTTGCATCAGTCAAAGCTTCGCGAGCATCCGTATAAGAAACAATTGTTGCACGGCTTTCATTGCAGTTTTTATTAATATTTTCAAGCATTTGATATGATTCGTCTAATCGTTTTAAGTCAATATCGTATAAAGCAATATGAGCATCTTGAAGACTTGGGGTTAACATACAATCCCCTAGTACATTTTTAGCAAAGACTGTACTTCCGGCTCCAATAAAGGTAATTTTAATCATTTATAAATCCCCCTAATAGTAAGTTGTTTTTACCTCTCCATTATAATTATTGTGAAATCGTTTTAATAGGTCTAGATGTCGGATGCATATGGAAAAATGATGGTTGTTATAAAAAATAACTAAAATTTTACTAAAACGAAGTTGTTTATTCAGGTTAACTATAATATAATAACTTTGGAAACGTTATCTTTAAAAACGATTAGAAGACGTCTTAGGTTATGAGGAAAAAAGCAATAGAAGTGTATAAAGAGGAGAGATAGGATGGGATTTTTAATTGATGAAAAACGCCAACTGTTTGGATTAGAAACAAATAAAACAACATATGCTTTTGCAGTTGATAATATGGGATTATTACGTCACTTATATTGGTGACCAAAAGTAAATAATCTTGAAGATTTTGACGTACCGGCTTTAGCGGAAATGTCGAGTAACGATCCAATCTTGGATTTAACGGATGAAGAATATCCAGTCTTTGGTGGGATGCGTTATAAGGAACATTGTTTAAAAGTAAACTTTGCTGATGGAACGCGTGACATTGAGTATCGCTATGTTGGGTATACGCAGACTGAAGAGACGTTAGTGATTCACTTAAAAGATGCACATTACGAGTTTGAGTTTGATTTACATTATAAAGTATATGAAGTTCAAGATTTAATCGAACGTACAGTATCGGTTCGTAATACTGGGAACGATATCATTGAAATTGAAAAAGTTCATAGTGGACAAATCCATCTTCCATATCAAGATTTAACGTTAACAAGCTCTCATGGACGTTGGTTAGCGGAGTTCCAAGAATTTAAACAACCACTTGGTCAAGGGAAAATCGTGTTAGAAAACCGACGTGGGATTTCAACGCATCATCACAATCCATTCTTTGTTTTAGATCATCAGGCATCAGAAACAAATGGAGAAGTATACTTTGGGGTTTTAAAATTAAGTGGAAACTTCCAAACGATTATTGAACCACGTCCTTATGGCGGAACGCTTGTTCAAATGGGAATCAGTTCACACGACTGTGTGATTTCACTGCAACCAGGTGAGGAATTCATGGCTCCTTCCATGTTAGTGGGTTACACGAATTCAGGATTTGAGGCGATGACACATGCCATGAATGACTTTGCTAAACAACATGTCCTGCGTGATGGAGTTCGTCCTGTCCTTTACAACTCATGGGAAGCAACTGAGTTTGATGTTCACTGTGATGAACAAATTGCATTAGCTAAAAAAGCGAAAGAGATGGGAGTCGAGTTATTTGTTATCGATGATGGATGGTTTGGGCAACGTCATTCTGATGCAGATGGACTTGGAGATTGGTATGTAAATACCGATAAGTTCCCTGAAGGATTAACCCCCTTAATCTCGGCTGTTAAAGAGATGGGAATGATGTTTGGAATTTGGATTGAACCAGAAATGGTGAATCCACCAACACAGTTATTAAAAGATCATCCGGACTGGATTTATCATTTTGAAAATCGTATGAATGATACGTCACGTAACCAAATGGTATTAAATGTAACGTTACCCGAAGTGCAAGAATTTATATTTAATATGATTGATGATTTATTAGCAAATTACGAGATTGATTATATTAAATGGGATGCAAATCGCCCAATCTCTCAAACAGGAATTTCACGTGATATGTGGTACCGTCATATTGAAGCGGTGTATGACATTGCACGCCGTGTGAAAGAGAAGTATCCAAACTTATTACTTGAAGCTTGTGCAAGTGGTGGAGGACGAGTAGACTATGGAATGTTAGATTCATTTGATGATTTCTGGACAAGTGATAACACAGATGCCTATGACCGTCTAACAATTCAACGTACTTACTCATATGTGTACCCAATTAAAGCGATGCGTGCCTGGGTAACAGATGCTAACAATCGTTCGACGATTCCATTAACATTCAAGTTCCATAGCGCTATGATGGGGACACTTGGAATGGGATGCAATATTTTAAAATTTACAGAAGAAGAGATGGAATTATCTCGTCAGTTGATTGAAGAATATAAAGAAATTCGTCATATTATCCAAGATGGGGATTTCTATCGATTAAATCCGATCACGTCAAATAACTATCAGGTATATGAATATGCAAATGAAGATGAAGCTGTCTTATTTGTCTTCTTACCTCAAACACAAATTTCACGTCTTGGCGCTTGTATTAAAATACGAGGACTTGATGCAGATGCACGCTATGAATTTAACTTAAGTGATGATCTCATCATCAAATCGGGATCGTATTTAATGAATCACGGAATTCAAGTGAAGTTATCAGGTGATTATGCAAGTACCATTATTAAATTTAAAAAAATAGCTTAACCAAAAGACTGTATCAGCTTATTTGATACAGTCTTTTTGGCTAATGAGGGGGGGATTGTTTTTTGTAATTTAAGTAAAATAAACTAATTTTTAGTTTTATAAAACGGAAAACGATAACTTCAATGTTTTTATATAGGTGTAAACGGTTTTTCAAAGATGGTTTAATGGAAATAAAAAAGGAATAATATGATCTATTTTCAATATATTTTCGTTTAAAAGTCGCTATTAAAGGTAAAAAAATAAATAAATTTTACTCAAATATGTTGTAAAACGATTTCACACGTGGTAGTATATAACCATGATAGATGATGTAAGCAATTACAGAAAACGATTGCTTTCAAACCAAAAAGGAGGGGGAGTTAGTGATGAAACTAACTGCTAAAGAGAAATATTCGTATGGTATAGGGGCATTAGGAAAAGATTTAGTTTATGGTATTGTGGCGACCTATTTAATGTTTTATTTTACAGATGTTGTGGGGTTAGCTCCAGCGTTTGTCGGAACATTATTCTTAGTTGCACGTATTTGGGATACAGTAAATGATCCAATTATGGGAATGATTGTAGATAATACCAAAACTCGATTCGGTAAATTTAGACCTTGGATTTTAATCGGAACACTTATTAATGCTGTTGTGTTAATTTTCTTATTCAAAAAACCTGATTTAGAGGGATTACCTTTATATGCTTACTTCTCAGTGATGTATATTTTATGGGGGATGACGTATACCATTATGGATATTCCTTATTGGTCAATGATTCCTTCTTTAACAAAGGATAAACAAGAACGTGAACGTGTGGCTGTTATTCCTCGTATCTTTGCTAGTATCGGTGGTTTAACAATTGGAACATTTGGTTTAACATTTGTTGCCCTTCTTGGGGGTGGAAACGATGTTAAAGGATTTGAATTATTAGCAGTTGTCATTGCAGCCATCTTTATTTTAAGTTCTGTGATTACCTGTCTTAATGTTAAAGAGCCTTCAACATTAACGGCTGAAGGAACAGATAAAAAAGCAGACCGCGTAACATTCAAACAAATGACTCAAATTATCCGTAAAAATGATCAGTTAATGGTCTTCATGGGTGTTGTATTATGTATGAATTTAATGATGCAACTTTTAGGTGGAATGGCGATTTACTACTTTAAGTATGCAACAGGTAATGATGGAATGTTCAAAATTTACAATGGAACAGCAGGACTTGCTGAAATTGGTGGTTTATTATTATTCCCGATTTTAGCTCGTAAAATTGGACGTCAAAAATTATTTAAAGTGGGATGTTTCATTCCAGTTATCGGATTGGTCGGGTTATTATTCTCAGGATTATTAGCACCAAATCAACCGATCTTCACCATGATTTCAGCCATTTTAGTACGTGGTGGAGGAGGGTTCGTCTTAGCTTCAACAACCGTTATGCTTGCAGATGTTGTTGACTATGGGGAATTTAAATTAGGAACACGTAATGAAAGTATTATCTTCTCTGTTCAAACGTTATTAGCAAAAGCAGCGTCAGCCTTTAGTGGATGGGCGATTGGTGTAGGGTTACAATTAATGGGATATGAAGCGAATCAATTACAATCTGCTGGAACAATTATGGGAATGCGTGGATTAATGATTTTCGGACCGATTGTGTTTATCATCTTATGCTTCGTCATTTACAAAAAGTTCTATAAGTTAAATGGAGATTTCCATGAGGAAATCATCATGGAATTAGAAGCACGTCAAGCTTTAAAACCTGCAAAGATTCAAGGATAATAAAGAGCCTCAGCGATAGCTGAGGCTTTCTTTTTAGGTAAAAACGATGATGAAATGACAAAAAAGAAGATAATTTAATCAAATGAATAAGAATACGAGCAGATGTGTTAATACAGTCAAAAATATGTCTTTTTAAATAAAATTCAGGCAATCATTTTCCGACAATCAATCAAAGAATGGAGAAGAAGCCTGTCATATTAACGGAAAATCGACATTGTAAACGGTTAACTATTCGTATTGTTGGATAGTTTTGTAAAATGATAGATTTTCAAAAATGGGTAAGGATGCTAAAATGTTGTTATATGTTTATTTAGGTTTAACTGGGGGGAATTATAGATGCGAGTATACGAATTTGCACGAAAATATAATATGACAAGTAAAGAAGTTGTAACGGTATGTCAAGAACTAGGGATTGAGGTCAAAGCTCAATCTAAATTAAATGATGAATCTCTTGAAGTACTGAATGGACGTTTAAGTCAAGGAAAAGACACAGAGGTAAAAGAGATAAAAGAGGTCGTGAAGCCTACAGTCATTAAACGTCAAAAAGTTAAAAAGCCAATGTTATATGTGGTAACGGAATGTGAACCATTTACAAACCTTGGAGAGCTTGGAAAAGTTTCGAAAGCATTTGTTGAAGCTCAAGAGGGAGATGTAATAGTGGCTTTACCAAAGTATTTAAATATATCTGAAACATTTGGAAATGAAATGGATTGGCTTATGGATTTACCGGTTAAATTCGGAACACATGAAGCTCGTGCTTCAATTTTTAAATTAGTAGAAGGAAATGTGACGTATTTATTTGTTGGAAATGATCACTACTTCCACCGTAATGAGATTTATGGATTCGCAGATGATGTGGAACGTTTTGCTTTCTTTAATCGTGCCATCTTAGATGTGTTACCTCTTTTAGGAATGCAAGTGGGTGAAATTCAGGTGAATGAATGGCATACAAGTATGTTACCGTTAATGTTACATGTTGATTATCATCAACATCCTTATTTCTCGAAAGTCAAAACAACGTTAAACATTCATAATTTAGAATATCAAGGTTGGTATGATGCAAGCATTTTAACAGAAGTATTAGGAATCAGTCGTGAGTATTATGACAATGGATTGACACGTATGGGGGATTCTGTTAACTTACTAAAGAGTGGAATTGAAACAGCACATAAAGTCGTTTTAACAGATATTAGTGCTGGGCAAATGAAGTTAGATGGAATGGTGAACAGTGGAATTACGGCTGTTTTGGAAAATAAAGTCCTAAATCAAGCAGTATAAGAGATGATGAGTTGTTTCAACAGAAGGTGAAACAACTCTTTTATTTTTCATTTTAAGAGAAGAAAGGGGGACTAAATCTAAATCCGTTAGTTGATTTAGTTTGAAAAGAAGTGCATAATAAAGGTATCTAAAAAAATCAAAATAAGATTCAGAATAAATGGTTAATATTCTGTCTCGTTATAGAAGGTGAATCAATATGTCAATTCAGCGTAATGCACCATGTTGGTGTGGTAGCGGGAAAAAATATAAGCAGTGTCATTTAGATTATGATCGAGTAGTTGAATCATACAAGCGTAAAGGGATTGTGAAAACACCTGAACAAATTGAAGGAATTCGCCGTGCAGGTATTGTGAATACGAAAATTTTAGATCGTGTGGCACAGTTTATCAAAGCAGGAATTTCAACGGAAGAAATCAATACGTTAGTCCATAACTATACGATTGAATTAGGTGGGACACCGGCACCGTTAAATTATCAGGGATTCCCTAAAAGTACATGTACGTCAATTAATGATGTTGTTTGTCATGGAATTCCGTGTGAGGAAGAAGTTTTAGAAGAGGGAGATATCATTAATGTTGATGTCACAACAATCGTTGACGGTTACTACGCAGATGCTTCGCGTATGTTCACGGTTGGAACTGTTTCAAAAGAAAATGAAGATTTAATCCGTGTGACGAAAGAATGTTTAGAACTTGGATTAGCGGAGGCAAAACCAGGGAATCATATTGGTGATATCGGTGCTGTCATTGAAGAACATGCTGAAAAACACGGTTATAAAGTAGTCGCTGAAATTGGTGGTCATGGAGTGGGAGTTGAGTTCCATGAAGAGCCGTTTGTACCACACGTTGGAAAGCGTGGAACAGGTCCATTAATTGTGCCAGGTATGACGTTTACAATTGAACCGATGATTAACATGGGAAGGGCAGATGTTTGCCAGGATGAAGAGGATGGATGGACAATCTTCACTGAGGATGGAATGCCGAGTGCTCAGTGGGAATATACTATTTTAATCACAGAAGATGGAAATGAGATTTTAACTCATTAGTTGAAGAGGACGTTAAGTCCTCTTTTTTTACATCATTAAGGTAATGGATAATCAAGATTGTTGAGTTAACTAGGTGGTATCGTATTTAAATGAGTAGGAAAGTTACGGAGAAGGCTTGCATGTGATTGCTATCGGTAAAAAAATTTTATTTACCTTAATGGATGGGGTGCATCATGATCAAATCAACGTAAAGAAGAGGTAGAAAATTAAAGTTTCTACCTCTTTTTTTTTATTTAATGGATAAATACTAGGCGCCATGTTATAATTTGTAGAAAGATGTAGAAACATCGTGAGGGGGAAAAACTAAATGAAAAAGTATAAGAGTGTTTTTGTGGGGATTGGAGTGGTTATTGTAACACTGATTGTGTTGAGTATGTGTACAACAAAGATTAAACCAGGGTATGTAGGTGTTGTTTATAGTTTAAATGGTGGAATTAAAGGTCAAGTATTAACGCAGGGGTTACATGTTGTTAATCCACTTTATAAAGTGACGAGCTATTCAGTGGCAACAGAACAAGGATATTTATCTGCGGATTCGAAAGAAGGATCAAGTGGAGATGATAGTTTCTTAATTCCTACTTCTGATGGAAAAACAGTTAATATTGATTTGGAGTATTCTTATCATTTTGACAGTGAGTTATTACCACAAACTTTTACCAAGTTTAAAGGTCAAGATGGAAAGGCAATTGAAGAAACATTTATGCGCGGAAAATTAAAGACGTGGGTTGGAGAAGTTTCATCAAAGTTTTCAGTAATTGATATTTATGGTGATAAACGTACAGAATTAAATGCTAATGTTTTAGAGTATGTAAAAGATAAATTTTATGAATATGGAATAGTAATTGACTCAGTCAATGTTTCCCGTATTGGATTAGATGCTCAAACAGAAGAGGCGATTCAACTAAAAATTAATAAGCAACAAGAGCTAGAAACAGCTCGTTTAGATAAAGAAAAAGCAGAAATACAGGCTGAACAAAAGTTAGTAGAAGCACAGGCTGAAGCAGATGCGAAAAAAATTGAAGCTCAAGCTGAAGCAGATGCTGAATTGATTAAAGCAGAAGCTCAATCGGAAGCTAATCGTATGATTTCAGAGTCATTAACTGAAGAGTTATTAAAATTAGAACAAATTCAAAAGTGGAGTGGAGAAGTTCCGCAAGTGCAGGGAGCCTCAACGCCAATTATTAGTTTGGATTAATATGAAAAGGAGTTGTCTTTTTTACAGATAACTCCTTTTTTCTATAAAGGTTAATAAATTTCGTGAAAACGATTTACCTTAATAAAAATCTATGATAAAATATTACTATAATTATTAATAAAATTTAGTAAAATATTTTCCGAAGGGGAGGAATCGGGTATGAAAACAACAGAAGAAATTCAATCAGTGTTAATGAATCCAGAAATTTTTGAAATCAACCGTTTAAAGGCACATAGTGATCATCGTTATTATCAAACATTAGCAGAAGCAGTGTCTAAAGGTGAGATGACGTGGCGCCACTCATTAAATGGACAATGGTTATTTAAATATAGTGAAAATGTGATGGAGCGTCCAGTTGGGTTTGAAGCGTTAAACTTTAATCTTGATGGATTTGAGCGTATTAATGTTCCAGGGCATATCCAATTACAAGGTTATGATAAACCACACTATGTGAATACTCAGTATCCTTGGGATGGGCATGAAGAATTAAAACCTCCATACATTCCAGTTAACTATAATCCAACGTCATCTTATGTGACTTACTTTGATGTGCCAAAAGAGTGGGGTGGGCAACCAGTTTGTATTTCATTTCAAGGGGTCGAGACTGCTTTTAACGTTTGGTGTAATGGAGAGTTTGTTGGATATAGTGAGGATAGCTTTACGCCAAGTGAGTTTGACTTAACAAATTTTATCAACCGTGAAGGTGAAAATAAATTAGCAGTTCAGGTTTATAAATGGTCAACAGGAAGTTGGCTTGAAGATCAAGATTTTTGGCGTTTATCAGGAATCTTCCGTGATGTTTATTTATTCACGAAACCAACGACTCATGTCGAAGACTTATTTGTGAAAACAACACTAAAAAATGACTATCAGGATGCAATGGTCAGCGTAGACTTCAGGGTAATCGGTGAAGAGGCAACGATTGTCGCACAATTAGTGGATGTAGAAGGTCAAGCTGTAGCAAGTGGAACTTGCGAAGTGGTAAATGAAACAGCACACCTTGAACTAGAAGTAGAAGGTGCCCACCTATGGAGTGCAGAACATCCGTATCTTTATCAATTGCAATTAGAAGTGAAAGTGAAAGGTGAAGTTGTTGAAGCGATTTGTCAACGTGTTGGAGTCCGCCAATTTGAAATGATTAATAAAGTGATGCACTTAAATGGAAAACGTATCGTCTTCCGTGGAGTTAATCGCCATGAATTTAGTGCGACTTATGGACGTAGTGTCACAAATGAAGAAATGGAATGGGATGTTAAATTCTTAAAAGAATATAACTTCAATTCAGTTCGTACGTCACATTATCCAAATGCGTCTTACTTCTATGAATTATGTGATGAGTACGGTCTATATTTAATTGATGAAACGAATCTTGAAACACATGGAACTTGGCAACGTATGGGGGCAGTTGAAGAAAATGACGTGACACTTCCAAACGGACGTCCTGAATTTTTAGAAATTATTTTAGATCGTGCAAAGTCAATGCTTGAACGAGATAAAAACCACCCAAGTATTTTAATTTGGTCTTGTGGAAATGAAAGTTTCGGGGGAGAAAACTTATATAAAATGTCGGAGTACTTCAGACATCGTGATGAAACGCGCTTAGTCCATTACGAAGGGGTATTCTGGGATCGTCGTTTCAATGGGACATCGGATATGGAAAGTCGTATGTATGCAAAGGTTCCAGAAATCCGTGAATACTTAGATAATAATCCTGAAAAACCATTTATTTTATGTGAATATACCCATGCAATGGGCAACTCAAATGGTGGAATGGATCGCTACATTGAATTAGAAAATGAGTATGACATGTACCAAGGTGGATTCATTTGGGATTATATAGATCAAGCATTATGGACTGAAGATCGATATGGTAAGCCATATTTAGCGTTTGGTGGAGATTTTGGTGATCAGCCAACGGATTATAACTTCTGTGTCAATGGAATTATTTATGCTAATCGTGAAGCATCGCCAAAAATGCAAGCGATTAAAGGAGCATATCAACCATTTACAATTGAAGTTAAAGACGGTGGGGCGCAAATTCAAAACAAGAACATGTTCACAAATTTAAATGAATATACTCTAAAGTGGGAAATTGTGCGTGGTGAAGAAGTCGTATCATCTGGTGAGGGATACTATGATTTAGAACCATTATCAACTGGTTTCATTGATTTAGGGATCAATGTGACTCCACATCAGGAAGAACAAGTGATAACCATCTCAATTTGTTTAAAAGAAGACACAATGTTTGCTCCATGTGGTCATGAGGTAGCATTTGGTCAGTTAATTGTGGATGCAGTTAAAGAAGAAGAGATTCGTCCTGTTAAAGCGTTCCAAATTGCAAATGGTGACGTGAATGTTGGAATTAGCGGTGAAGGATTTGAGGTCATCTTTGCTAAAAACTTAGGACGTATGGTTTCAATGAAATATGATGGGATTGAGTATATTCACCAACCAAACTTATCGTTAATGCCAAATTTCTGGCGTGCATCAACGGATAATGATCGAGGAAATCAAGCGCCGATTAGAATGGCACAGTGGAAGTTGGCTTCGATGTATGCCTTCAATGAATTTATGGAAATTAATCGTCTTGAAGAAGGATTAGAAGTTATTTTTACTTATAATTTAAATACAATGCCAGTTTCGCATGCAATTGTTAAATACTTCATTAATAGTTATGGTCAAATTCACGTGACAATGAGTTATGAAGGTGTTGAGGGATTACCAAACATGTTTAAGTTTGGAATGGATTTAGCGATTCCTTGTGAGTTCAATACGTTAACTTGGCGAGGATTTGGACCTGATGAAACGTATGCAGACCGTGAGTTTGGAGCACGCTATGGAACATTTACGAACCAAGTAGCTGACAATCTAGCGGCTTATGTGATTCCTCAAGCATGTGGAAATCATACGGGAGTACGTTATGCAACGTTAACAAACGAATCAGGAGCAGGGTTAAAAATTACAGGAGATGCTCCATTAAGTTTCTCAGCGCTTCCGTACACATCTCATGAGTTAGAAGCGGCGTTCCATCATTATGAATTGCCACCTGTTCACAAAACAGTTCTTTCAATTAATCATCAGGAAATGGGAGTTGGAGGCGATGATTCTTGGGGAGCACGCCCAGACGCAAGATTTGAATTGCCAGCCAACATGAAGTATGAATATAGCTTTGTAATTGAGTCAGTAAAATAGTTAAAATTCTTAGCACCTGAACTTTTTATAGTTTAGGTGTTTTTTTTATAGAAAGTTAATTTTTATTATTTCAACTTTATAAAGAAAGCGTTAATATTAAATCTAAGTATTCATATGAAAGGATATGATGGATGCTTAATGAGTGTTTGATTTTATGAGGAGAAAAGATTTCATCGTGATGTTTTCTGATGAGGGTTCATGCAAAAAATTAATTTATGAGTGGGGGATTAAAGTATGAAAACGACGCAAGAGATTCAGTCAGTGTTAATGAATCCAGAAATTTTTGAAATTAATCGTTTAAAAGCACATAGTGATCATCGTTATTATCAAACATTAACAGAAGCCATTTCTAAAGTACAGATGACATGGCGTCGCTCATTAAATGGAGAATGGTTATTTAATTATAGTGAAAACGTGATGGAACGTCCGGTTGGATTTGAAGCGTTAAATTTTAATTGTCAGAATTTTAATCGTATTCATGTTCCAGGCCACATTCAATTACAAGGTTATGATAAACCTCATTACGTAAATGCACAGTATTCTTGGGATGGGCACGAGGAGTTAGTCCCACCCTATATTCCGACGACATTTAATCCAACGGCTTCTTATGTCACTTACTTTGAAGTACCAAAAGAGTGGGAAGGACAAACGGTTTGTATTTCATTTCAAGGGGTTGAGACCGCCTTTAATGTCTGGTGTAATGGAGAGTTTGTTGGATATAGTGAGGATAGCTTTACACCGAGTGAATTTGATTTAACAAACTTCATCAACCGTGAAGGTGAAAATAAATTAGCAGTTCAGGTTTATAAATGGTCAACAGGAAGTTGGCTTGAAGATCAAGATTTTTGGCGTTTATCAGGAATTTTTCGTGATGTTTATTTATTCACGAAACCAACAACGCATGTGGAAGATTTATTTGTGAAAACAACACTAAAAAATGACTATCAGGATGCAACGGTAAGCGTAGACTTCAAGGTAATCGGTCAAGAGGCAACAATTGTTTCACAATTAGTAGATGCAAATGGACAGGTTGTGGCTAGTGGAGCTTGTGATGTTTTTGATGGATGTGCAAAATTAGAGTTAGATATCACTAATGCTCACTTATGGAGTGCAGAACATCCGTATCTTTATCAATTGCAATTAGAGGTAAAGGTAAAAGGTGAAGTTGTTGAAGGGATTTGTCAACGTGTCGGAATTCGTCAATTTGAAATGATTAATAAAGTGATGCATTTAAATGGGAAACGCATCGTGTTCCGAGGTGTAAATCGTCATGAATTTAGTGCAACTTACGGACGTAGTGTAACAAAAGAAGAGATGGAATGGGATGTGAAATTTTTAAAAGAGCATAATTTTAATGCAGTTCGTACCTCACATTATCCAAACGCTTCGTATTTCTATGAGTTATGTGATGAATATGGATTATATTTAATTGATGAAACGAATCTTGAAACTCATGGGACTTGGAAGTATGGTGTTTCGGTTGAAGAAAATGAGCCGGCTATTCCAAACGGACGTCCTGAATTTTTAGAAATTATTTTAGATCGTGCAAAGTCAATGCTTGAACGAGATAAAAACCATCCAAGTATTTTAATTTGGTCTTGTGGAAATGAAAGTTTTGGGGGAGAAAACTTATACAAAATGTCACAGTACTTCCGTGAAGCTGATGAAACCCGCCTTGTTCACTATGAAGGAGTTTTTCATGACCGCCGTTATCATAAAACATCAGATATGGAAAGTCGCATGTATACGAGAGTTCCTGAAATTCGTGAATACTTGGATAACCATCCTGAAAAGCCATTTATTTTATGTGAATATACCCATGCAATGGGCAACTCAAATGGTGGAATGGACCGCTACATTGAGCTTGAAGATGAGTACGAGATGTACCAAGGTGGATTCATATGGGACTATATTGATCAAGCGTTATGGACAAAGGATCGCTACGGTAAGCCATATTTAGCGTTCGGTGGAGATTTTTCTGATCAGCCAACGGATTATAATTTCTGTGTCAACGGAATTATTTATGCGAATCGTGAAGCATCACCAAAAATGCAAGCGATTAAAGGGGCATATCAACCCTTTACGGTGATTGTAAAAGAGGGTGGGGCACAGATTCAAAACAAGCATTTATTTACGAATTTAAATGAATATACACTGAAGTGGGAGGTTGAATCGGGTGAAAAATTAGTAGCATCTGGTGAGGGATACTATAACTTAGAACCATTATCAACAGGATTTATTGATTTAGGGATCGATATGACGCCACGTCAGGAGGAATTAGTGGTAACTGTTTCAATCTGTTTAAAAGAAGATAAATTATTCGCTTCATGTGGACATGAGATAGCATTTGGTCAATGCATCATAGAGGCAGTTAAAGAAGAAGCAGCTCAACCTGTAAAAGAATTTACGATTGTAGAAGGTAGTACAAATGTTGGAATTCATGGTGAAGGATTTGAAGTGCTGTTTGGTAAAATACTCGGGCGCATCGTATCGATAAAATATGATGGTGTGGAGTATATTCATCAACCAAACTTATCATTGATGCCAAGCTTCTGGCGAGCGGCGACTGATAATGATCGTGGAAGTCGAGCTCATCTTCAATCTGCACAATGGAGAACAGCAACCCTTTCTTCATTCCATGAAAAATTAGAATTTAATCGACGTGTAGACGGCTTAGAAGTAATCATTACGTATAATTTAAATACCATTCCAAGTTCTCATGCTATCGTGACCTACTTTATTAATAGTTATGGACAAATTCATGTTCACATGAGTTATAAAGGTATTGAAGGCTTACCAAATATGTTCAAATTTGGAATGGATTTAGCGATTCCATGTGAGTTTAATACATTAACATGGCGAGGATTCGGGCCAGATGAAACATATGCTGACCGTGAATTTGGGGCTAAATATGGAACTTATACAAATAAAGTTGCTGATAATGTAGCAGGATATGTGATTCCTCAAGCATGTGGAAATCACACGAGAGTACGTTATGCAACCATAACGAATGCAACTGGAGCAGGATTAAAAATTACAGGAGATGCTCCATTAAGTTTCTCAGCTTTACCTTATACATCTCATGAATTAGAAGTAGCGTTCCACCATTATGAATTACCACCTGTCCATAAAACAGTTCTTTCGATTAACGCTCAAGAAATGGGAGTTGGAGGTGATGATTCTTGGGGAGCACGCCCAGAAGCGAGATTTGAATTGCCTGGTAACGAAAATTATGAATACAGTTTTGTGATTGAGCCGACAAAATAAACTAACAGGGGACCTTGCTAAGTGAAGGTCCTCTTTTGTTTTGAAAAAAGAGCCTTTAAATTTTAAAGGATCTTTGAAACTCCTGTTAAATGATTATTGAAAATATTTCACTTATTGATGCATTTGTTGTCAAGCGCTTGTTTCGAATGTAGTAGATTTTTTTGTCTAAAAGATTATGTACGTTTTCTTTGAACTAAGGAGGAATCTCGCGAATATAGTTTATTAGATGAAACAAGCAACCAGAAACACTTCAAACATTAAAGGAGTTGTTACCTATGAGAGTGTATCAAATTAAATTTAATTCAGTTGAAGAGGTTAAAAAATTCGTTAATATTGTTGGAAAATATGGATATGAAATCGAGTTAGAGCGTGATGGTCATAAGGTTGATGCGAAATCAATCATGGGGGTTTTAAGTCTCGGATTCGAAAGACCCTTAAATTTAATTGCTTCTACAGAAAATGCAATTAGTTTACAAAAAGAAATTCAAGGTTATTTATTATAAGATTTTAAACCAATGACAAAAAAGGGGAGGTGTCATTGGTTTTTATTTTGTAAAAGATTTTGGGATAAAAAAATAGAGAGAGGTCGTAGGTGGATATCAGAGAATAGCCTATAAAATTCCGTTTAAATATTAATAATTTTTAGTTAAAAAATAAAGTTTCTAACTCATTATTCGACATTTTGAAAAGTAAATATGTAAAAATTGTAGAAAATACATTATCAATTCATTGGTTTTTTGAATAGAAACGATTCAAATTCGTTAATCTTAATAATCTTCCTAACAACAAATAAAAAAACGGTTAAATTTTAGAAAATAATATAACATTTCTATTCAATCTGTGTTGCAATGAAACCGTTAACATAGTAACTGATTTAAACTTTAAATTACTAAAAAAACTAAAAAAACTAGGGAATAGTTTCAAGATAGTAGGGGCAAGCATTAAAAGTTTATGTTAGTTATTGATTAAGTTAGAGGGGGATTCAAAAATGAAAAAAGTAACATCGTTATTGTTTGCAGCGACATTAGCAGCTGCAGGTTTAGTTGGATGTAGTAGTGGAAATGAAACAAAATCTGAAACGCCAACGGATTCATCAAGCAATACTGAAGTAAAACCTGAAACGACAACAGACTCAACATCTGGAGATAAAGTAGAAATTAAGTTATGGTTAGATTATGATAATTATGCAGAAGCATTAGAAGAAGCAATCGAAGCAAAATACTCTAATATTGATATTGTTTGGGAACACGTAGAATCAACTCAATCTAGAACTAAGTTAGAGTTAGATGGACCGGCAGGGGTTGGACCAGATATTTTCTTACAGCCACATGATACAATGGCACAATCGATTCAAGGAAATATTTTATTACCACTTGGATCATCTTTAAGTGAGAATGTAAAATCACGTTTTATTGAGAGCGCTGTTGAAACGGCAAAATCAGGAGATCAATATTATGGTGTTCCAATTTCAACTGAATCAATTGCTTTATTCTACAATAAAACATTATTAGAAGAAAATGGATTTGATGTTGCGACAACGTTTGAAGAAGTAAAAGCACAAGGAGATGTGTTTAATAATGCGGCTGAAAATAAATTCATCATGCGTTTTGAAGCGGGGAACGCCTATACGATGCAATTTTTCTTAACAGCAAACGGTTACCAATTATTTGGAGCGGATCATACTGACCCAAATGCAATTAATTTCGATTCTGAAGAGGCAATTGCTGGATTAGAATATTTCAAATCTATGCAAGAATATTTACCAGTCCCTTATGCTGACTTAACAACTGATACCGTTGAAGTTGAGTTCGGTAAAGGAACTGTGCCATACGTTATCGTTGGTCCATGGGCTATTTCTGAAATTAAAAACACAGCAGACTTTGAATGGGGAATTACAACCATTCCAACGATTAATGGGGTTCAACCATTAACATTCTCTGGGAATATCATTGCATCTATTAGTGCTTACACACAACATCCTGATGAAGCACGTCAAGTATTAGAATACATGATTTCTGATGAAGGATTAGAAATTCTTTATAAAGTTCGTGGAGCAATTCCAGCCTTACAAGATCCAACTGTTATTGATGGACTTTCTGATGATGCTTATGTAATGGGAGTTCTTGAACAAGCTCAATTCTCTGAACCGATGCCAAGTATTCCTGAAATGGCAAGTTTCTGGGCACCTGCTGAAACAATGTATCGTTCAGTTTGGGAAGGGTTAGCGACTCCACAAGAAGCGGCTACAAAAGCCATGTCAGATTACGAACAAGCATTATTGTTAGTACAATAATTTAATTTTGAAAGAAGTTATCTAGTTTGGGATAGCTTCTTTTTTTTAGATAAATAATAAGCTAAAATACTGTATTGATGTAAACTAAATATTTAGGATGTCTTGATTATTAAAGGAAAACAATAGATGCGATGATGAAAATAAGGAGTTTAGTTATGAAAGTTGGCGTTATTTCAGATACTCATAATGTTTTAAGAGAAGAGGTGTTAGATTATTTAAAAGACTGTGATTATATTATTCATGCAGGTGATGTCTGTCAGGTAGAGATTATGGAACGTTTAAATCAGATTGCTAAAACGTTCGTGGTAGCAGGAAATAATGATAAAGCACTCGATCTTCCAAAAGATTTAGAAATTGAGTTGGGTGAAATCTTAATTTATGTTGTACACGATAAATTAGATATTCCTAAAAATATGAATCATGTTAATCTTATTATTTATGGTCACTCACATAAGTATGAGTATGAGGAACGTGAGGGGATTAAGTATTTAAATCCCGGTGGTTGTGGACGTCGGCGATTTTCATTACCATTAACCATGGCAATCCTTCATCTAAATGATGATCATATGGAAATTGAAAAAATTGACTTACAATATTAAAAGGAGCATGTCATTAAAGAATGCTCCTTTTTTTGTGTTTATGGAATCAGATGAATCCAACCATAAGAATCAGGTATTAATCCCCACTGAATTTTTGTAAGAGTTTCATAAAGTTTATGAGTGAGAGGACCGGTTTCAAAACCATTAATGATAATTTCATCTCCCTTATAATAAAGTTCTCCAATGGGTGAAATAACGGCAGCAGTTCCTGTACCGAACGCTTCAGTTAAGGTTCCATTATGGCCTGCGTCCATTAATTCTTCAATACTTAAAAGTCGCTCTTCTACCGTGATGCCCCAGTCTTTTAGAAGATGGATAATCGAATTACGAGTGACCCCAGGCAAAATAGAACCGTGAAGAGGGGCTGTAATTACCTTGTTATCAATCACGAACATGGCATTCATTGTTCCCACTTCTTCAATATATCGACGATGAATCCCATCTAACCATAATACCTGTGTATAACCGTGCTCTTTCGCTTTTCTCTCGGCGACGATGCTTGAGGCGTAATTTCCACCGCATTTTGTGAATCCCGTTCCCCCGATGACAGCTCGAACATATTCATCTTCAACCCAAATTTTAACAGGGTTCACGCCTTCAGGATAATAGGAGCTGACTGGTGATAAAATGATGATGAATTTGTATTGTTTTGATGGATGAACGCCAACTCCCGCTTCGGTTGCAAACATAAAGGGGCGGATGTATAGAGAGTGTTCAAACTCATCTGGAATCCAATCCTGTTCGTATTTGACGAGTGTTTCAATCGCTTTAATGAATAAATCCTCAGGAACTTCAGGCATACAAAGTCGCGCATTGGATTGATTTAAGCGATGAGCATTTAGTTCAGGTCTAAATAAAGCAATTTGACCATCTTGTAATTTATAGGCTTTTAACCCTTCAAATGTTTCTTGAGCATAGTGAAACACCATGCAAGCCGGGTCGAGTTCAATCGGTCCGTAAGGAATAATTTTAGCATCGTGCCAACCGATTCCTTCTGTATAATCCATTGTAAACATATGATCGGTAAAATATTGTCCAAACCCAAGAGGTTCACCACTCGGTTTTTTCTTGAGATGATTTGAACGTTCAATTTTAATATCCATTATGATTCCTCCTTATGCACAAAAAGAGACTATGCAAGTCTCTCATCTGATTTGACCTTTGATTCAATCCCTTTGTACATGAACACTAGGTCGTTGTAGTGAAATTTATTTTTGTGGTAAAACTGTGCGGCATCTACGTTATTAGTCATCAAGGTAATACCAGCTAGATTTCTTTCTTTCACATACTTCTCCATAAATCGAATCAAGTGTGTTCCATATCCACGATGTTGAAGATCCGGTGAAATATAAAACTCATTTATATTCAATTCATCGTGACGCCACCATGTGCGTTCATGACAAAGTGAAACTCCAACAATTTCTCCATCGTCTTCAAGTAAAAAACCAACAAAGCGTGGCATTTGAGTGAGTTCTTCAATATAGGTTTTAGCTTTTTCAGTAGACCAGCGACAATCCCAAGTCGTTGTATTATAAACTTCAATTAAAAGGTGGGCACAAGCTGCTAGATGTTCGGGCTCGTAGTAGATAATCCTCATTCATTTCACTCCTCTTTCAAGTCTTATACTTCTAACATATGAAGGAGTAGGGGAGTTTATTAAAAACTTCGAAAAAAAGTGATTCATGAGTTTTATCGTAATTGAGGAGAAGATAGCCTATTAGCAGTAAGGAGTTATAAGTTAACTTTTTAAGTAATAGGATGAAATCATTTATTTGGTTAGTTCTTGTACAAAATAATAAAAGAGGTGACTTCTAATGAGCCACCTCTTTTGTTATTTTGTAAATGTGAAGGTTGTTTCTTGAGTATAAATTTCGCCTGGTTTTAAAACTTGTGATTCGAAATCAAATGGAACTAAATGTGTTTCAAAACAAGCCCCTAAATGATTTTCTCCCATACGACCATTTTCAAATGTTAAATCTGGTGTTAGGAAATTTCCGGCATAAAATTGCATAGAAGGTGAGGTTGTTGAAACTTTTAAGGTGCGATTTGAATCTAAATGTTTAAAGACAACGGCATGGTCAATATCGCTTAGAAGATATAAGTGATCATATCCTGATGTGTTTTCAAATAAGGGTAACACTTCTTTAGACTTATGATTAACAATCGTTGGTTGATTGAAATCAAATAATGTTCCTTTAACCGGTACTAATTGTGTTGTAAATGATAAGTTTTCATCCACCTCAGCAACATAATCAGCTTTAATTTGTAACTCATGATTATAAATGTTTTCTTTTAAGTTACCTGATAAGTTGAAGTATGCATGTTGTGTTAAGTTTACAATGGTATCTTGATCGGTTGTGGCTTCATAAGTGACTTTAAAGTTGTTTTTGTCAAGAAGGTAGCATACTTTAACTGATAAGTTTCCAGGGAATCCATTTTCTTGATGTGGTAGTGTCGTTGTTAAGGCATAACCTGATGGAATTTCTATCACGTCAAAGTTAGCATAAGTTAAACACTGTGCACCACCATGTAAATTATTAGGTCCATTGTTAAGATCAACGTTAATCGTCTGGCCATTTAATTCGAAGATTCCGTTTTTAATACGATTTGAGGTACGTCCGATAATCGTATTTAAGTAACATCCGTTATCAAAGTAAGATTCAATATTCTCGTAAGCAAGTACTAAGTTTTCACTGTAGTCATCACTTGCAAGAGCAATTTTAGTGATTGCCCCTCCAAGATTTAAAAAACGAACTTCTAACTCTTCATTTTTCATGCTATATTCAACCACATTGATGCCATTGAATATACCTTTTTCAACTGTTTTGTATTCCATTTTTATCCCCCTTAATCATTCATTATAAACTACTTGAACGTCGAATAAGACGAGTCGGAATCGTTACTTTTTTTGCAATTTCACGATCATTGGCAATGCGTTCAATAATTAAGTCAATCGCTGTATCCCCCATGTGTTTTGTATTCATATCAATGGTTGTTAATGATGGAATCGTATACTGTGCTAGTGAGATATTATCATAACTAATAATTGAGACAACATCTGGTACTTTAATGTTATTTTCATTTAATGCTTTTAAGCATCCAATGGCCATCGCATCTGATGCCACGATATAAGCATCAAGAAGATGATCTTTTTTGATAATCTCAGACATGATTTCATACCCTGAATCAGCTGTAAAAGCTCCAAGATAAACATGGCTTTGATTAAATCGTTTCATTTTTGTCATTTCATCAATATAAGTAGTTAAACGCATATCAAGAAGTTCTTGTCCATCTAATGTTTTTTCAATTCCACAGATAAATCCGATTGAATTTAATTTTAAATCTACTAAATATTTAATAATATCTTTTGTTGCTTCTGTTAAATCTGCCATCACGACATCGATATTATAGTGTTTTGAATAGCAGTCAACTAAAACAAGATGGGGATTGATTTCATACAGTTTATCAATCTCATCATGACTGTATTTTCCGAGGGCAATTAATCCATCTAAATTCATGGCAGCAATATCTTCAAATGATTTCATTGGAAGATAGATTTTTTCTAATTTTATATTTTGAACCTGACATTGGTTTTCGATAGCTAATCGAATTGACATATAATACGGATCTGTAATTTCTTCTGCTACTGAATACCAGTAAACTAATCCAATTGTTAATCCGGATGTCTTTTTTGTTGTTTTGTTACGACGACTAAGTGGAACATAATTCAATTTTTCAGCAGTTGCCATAATTTTTAAACGAGTATCATCTGATACATTAAAGTTTTTATCTTGATTTAAAACTCGAGAAATGGTTGTAATAGAAAAACCAGTTAAGTCAGCAATATCTTTAATTTTTGCCATAAGGCGCCTCCTTTCTATGAATAATGAATATTTTTATCACTATTTTCACTATTATTTTATCATCATCTTTCATAAAATAAAACAGAATAGCCGAAACATTTCAAAAAAATGTAAGGGTTTTAACAAAATACTATTGATTTTTTTAGTAAAAAAGTATAAAATTTTAGTACAGAAAGAAATCGTCAAGTAAAAGAACGAATAAAGAAATAGAAAAATTAAAAAAAGAGAGGGAAATGAAATGATGGTTGAAAATATGAAAGAAGCATTTGAAAAAGTATTCGGTGAGGGGAAAGAAACCAAAATGTTTTTCTCTCCAGGACGTGTTAATTTAATTGGGGAGCATATTGATTACAATGGGGGATGTGTATTTCCATGTGCAATTACTTATGGGACTTATGCAGTTGTATCAGAGCGTGAAGATAAAAAAGTTCGTTTATATTCAGGAAACTTTGAAGAACGCGGCATGATTGAATTTGAATTAACAAATTTAGCTCATACAGAAGATGAAAACTGGAGTGCTTATGTTAAAGGGGTTATGGTCCAATTTTTAGAAGCAGGATATGAAATTGCGAATGGATTCGATGCCTACGTCTTTGGAACAATTCCAAATGGATCAGGATTATCGTCTTCAGCATCACTGGAATTATTAGTGTCACAAATTTTAAAAGAATTAAATGGTTATGATATCACAATGGTTGATATGGTGAAGTTATCACAAAAGGCTGAAAACGAATATGTAGGCGTTAATTGTGGAATTATGGATCAATTTGCGATTGGGATGGGGAAAAAGGACTCAGCTATTAAATTAAATACAAATGATTTATCATATGAGTATGCAGAAGCTAATTTAGGGAATCATTCTATTTTAATTATGAATACAAATAAAAAACGTGAATTAGCGGATTCAAAATATAATGAGCGTCGAGGAGAGTGTGAGGCGGCATTAGAATTATTAAAAACAAAAGTAGATATTAATTTCTTATGTGATTTAAGTGTTGCTGAGTTTGATAATGTCTCAAGGGTATTAAATAAAGATATTTTATATCGCCGTGCAAAGCATGCTGTAACGGAAAATGAACGTGTTAAATTAGCCATTGATGCATTAGGAAGTGGCGACTTAAGACGTTTTGGAAAATTATTAAATGCTTCACATAAATCATTACGTGATGATTATGAAGTAACAGGGACGGAATTAGATACAATTGTTGAACTAGCTTGGGCACAAGAAGGTGTGCTAGGAGCTCGTATGACGGGAGCAGGATTTGGTGGATGTGCGATTGCGTTAGTTAAAAATGAAACATTAGAGACAGTTAAACAAGCAATCGCAAAAGGATATAAAGAAGCCATTGGCTATGATGCAGATTTATATGTTGCCACAATTGGAGATGGAACAAAAACTTTAGTTTAAGGGGAGAAAAGGCATGAATATCAATTATGAAATTAATCGTCTCATCAGTTTTGCATTAACTCATCACATGATCGAAGAAGCTGATGTCGTATATACTGCAAATAAAATCATCGATATTTTAAGATTGCCTGCATTTGAATATGAAGAAGTTCAATTAGAATCGATGGAAAATCCAAGTGAAATTTTAGAAGCTATTTTAGATTATGCTGCTTCAACTGGTGTACTAGAATGTGACAGCATCGATCATCGTGATTTATTAGATACTAAAATCATGGACTGTTTAATGCCACGTCCATCTGAAGTGATTAAAACATTTAATGGACTTCATGCTAATAATCCTAAAGTTGCGACAAGTTATTATTATAATTTAAGTAAGGCTTCGAATTATATTCGAGTAAGCCGTGTTGAAAAAAATTTAAGTTGGAAATCATCAACTAAATATGGTGATTTAGATATTACGATTAATTTATCAAAGCCTGAGAAAGATCCAAAGGCGATTGCGATGGCGAAAAGTCTACCAAGCTCAAATTACCCAAAATGTTTACTATGTAAAGAAAATGTTGGGTATGCTGGGACATTAAATCATCCAGCACGTCAAAACCATCGTATTATTCCTTTAACGTTAACAAATGAAGAATGGTTCTTGCAATATTCTCCGTATGTTTACTATAATGAGCACTGTATCATTTTAAAAGGTGCGCATGAGCCCATGAAAATTTCAGCCAAAACATTTGAACGCTTATTACAATTTGTAGAACAATTTAAACATTACTTCATTGGATCAAATGCAGACTTACCGATTGTCGGGGGATCTATTTTAACACATGATCATTTCCAAGGTGGAGCTTATGAATTTGCAATGGAGAAAGCACCGATTTTAAAAACGTTAAATGTTTTAAATTTTGCAGATGTTGAAGTTGGTTTTGTGAATTGGCCACTTAGTGTGTTACGTTTAAAATCAACGGATCGTCATCGTTTAGTAGAACTTGGGGATATTATGTTAAAGCATTGGCGTGGGTATAGCGATGAATCATTAGGAATTTTAGCTTATACAGATGAAACACCTCATAATACGATTACACCAATCGCTCGTTTTAAAGAAGGAAAATATGAGTTAGATTTAGTGTTACGTAATAATCGTACATCTGAAGATCATCCTGATGGAATCTATCATCCTCATGCTCACTTACATCATTTGAAAAAAGAAAACATTGGGTTAATTGAGGTTATGGGATTAGCTGTTTTACCAGGACGTTTAAAAGATGAATTAGAGGTAGTAAAAGAAGCCCTTATTTTACGAGATGCAGATGTCTTAATAAATGCTAAGTTAGAAAAACATGTGCCATGGCTTGAGGAAATGCTAAGACGTTATGAAGCGGTGGAAGTTTGCAAAGCCATGTCAATTATTGAAGCAGAAGTAGGTTCTAAATTTGTAGAGATTTTAGAATGTTGTGGCGTTTATAAACTAGATGAAGAAGGATTAGCGGGGATACAACGCTTTATTAACTCAATTAATCGTTCATTTTAAGGAGGAAGTTAAATGAAAGTTTTAGTAACAGGTGGAGCTGGCTATATTGGTTCTCATGCCGTTTATGCATTAATTGAACAAGGGCATGACGTCGTAGTCGTTGATAATTTAGTGACTGGGCATCGTGGGGATGTTCATCCGGAGGCGACTTTCTATCATGGAAGTATTTCAGATTATCGTTTTATGACAGAGGTCTTACGCAAAGAATTGGTAGATGGAGTCATCCACTTTGCGGCTTACTCTTTAGTCGGGGAAAGTATGACAAATCCATTTAAATATTATGATAATAACATGAGTGGAACAAATGTTTTATTAAAAGCAATGGAAGACTGTGGGGTAAAAAATATTGTCTTCTCATCTACTGCTGCCACATACGGAGAAGCACAAAATATTCCAATCCTAGAAACAGATCCAACAAACCCGACAAATGTTTATGGAGAAACAAAATTAGCAATGGAACGTATGATTAACTGGTACCATAAAGCTCATGATACAAATTATGTTTCATTACGTTATTTCAATGTAGCGGGAGCACATGAATCAGGATTAATTGGGGAGAAACATGATCCTGAAACGCATTTAATTCCAATTATTTTACAAGTTGCATCAGGACGTCGCGAAGCGATTAATGTTTTTGGTGATGATTATGAAACAGCAGATGGGACTTGTATCCGTGACTACATTCACGTTTGCGATTTAGCAGAGGCTCATATTTTAGCGATGCAATATCTTGTAAACGGTGGAGAAAGTACAATTTGTAACTTAGGAAATGGGGAAGGATTCAGCGTGCTTGAAATGATTGAAGCAGCACGTGAAGTGACGAACCACCCAATTCCAGCGATTATTTCACCACGTCGTGCAGGTGATCCGGCAAAGTTAATTGCTTCTAGTCAAAAAGCAAAAGAAATTCTAGGTTGGATGCCAAAGCATCCGGCAGTTAAAGATATGATCGCAAGTGCGTGGGCGGTTGAACAAAAACGAATAGTAAAATAACAGCGAAAAACGATAGCAGGTGCTATCGTTTTTTTACTTAAATTGAGATAAAGGGGAAGAAAAATTGACAAAAAATGATAAAATAAAACCTATAAAAAGACTATATAGACAATAAGTGTCCATGTTCTATGGTATAATAGGAAAGAAATGGTGAAGTTATGTTACAAGGGAAAGATTTAAAGTTTAATCGGATTTTATCCATTTATCAACGCCTAATAGAAGGGCGAGTTTTAAATAAACAACAATTAGCTCTAGAATTTGGTGTTAGTGAAAAATCCATTCAACGCGATATTGAACATTTAAACATTTATCTAGGGGAACAAACGGAGCGAGCTGACTTAATGATTAAGTATAGTCGGAAGCAAGGTGGATATATTTTAGAAAATGCTGAACAATATCATTTACGCCGAGAGGATATTTTTGCAATCATCAAAGTTATGTTGGGGACGCGGGCGTTTAATCAAAAAGAAATGAATGATTTGATTAACATGTTGTTAAAACAGATGGATCAATCTAATCAAAAGATGATTAAGGAATTGATTGGGAACGAACTTTTAAATTATGTTCCATTGCAGCATAATGAAGAACTATTAACAAAGGTCTGGGAATTTAGCGAGATTATTCAAAGAAGACAGGTTATTGAGATGTCTTATACACGCGAAGATTTTATTACAATTAAGCGTTATCTACAGCCAGTTGGCATTATTTTTTCTGAGTATTATTTTTATTTAATTGCTTATATGGAAGAATTGAAGCCGAATGCTTTAGATTACAATCACGTTAAAGATGATCATTTACGTATTTTTAGAATTGATCGCTTTAATGATTATAAAGTAATCAATCGAAATTTCTACGTCCCTTATTCAAATCGCTTTGAAGAGGGAGAGTTTAGAAAAAGAATTCAGTTTATGTATTTGGGAGAACTTTTACGTGTAAAATTTGAATTTTATGGCCCTCGAATTGAACCAGTCCTTGACCGTCTTCCAACAGCCACTATTATCGAACAAGATTTTAATAAATTTGTTGTTGAAGCAGAGGTCTATGGTAGAGGGATTGACATGTGGTTAAGGAGTCAGGGGAGTGCAGTTAAAGTACTATCACCTAGTAGTTTAGTTGATGAGATGAAAAAAGAAGCACAACGAGTTTTAGAGTTGTATTTAGAGTAAAAAATTTTTGAATTGAGAAGATTAGAGAGAATTTTGGGTAATGTCTTGATTCGAATCGTGAATTTTTTGATTTGGTTCAAGTGTTTGACTTGGTTTTCGCCAAGTGGAGAGCCAGGATAAGTGGGGACTTATATTTGAGTAATGAATTAACATAAAAAGATAACTTCTATGGGGGAAGTTATCTTTTTTTATTTAAGAATAATAAAGTGAAGAATATGACTTTTTTTTATGGAGTCATTTTTACCTAAATAAGCACAGTTCATCAAAAGAACACACAAACTTTGTTGTAAACGTATTCATGGTGTGGTAAATTTAATAGTGTAAATAACACTACTCTTTTTCAGGGTGAAAAATGTTAGTTTAATGTCTTTATCGGGGGGATAATGAGATTTAATATTTTAATTAAATTCTTGGCAAGGAATTATATAATTCTGAAAAATGAGGTTTAGTTAAAGAGTAGAGGACTTTAACATGGAGTGTTATTATACGAAAGGAATGTATTAAGAAACCTTTGTTGATATTTTTTCTTCTACTCGTTAGCAGAGAAAGTATTTAAGCCGTTTGTTTTGTTACACTATGTTTTAAAAAGCGAGCCCATTTGGCTCGCTTTTTAAATTTTAATTAACGTAAGATGGAACTTTTTCCTCAGGAAATTCATCTAAGTCTGAAAAGTCGTAACCGCGAAGTAAGTTTAGATGTGAGAATAATTGAAATAGATACAAATCGGTAATAAGTTGATCGTTGGAATGCTTTTGCCCTTTATCTTTTAATTCAATGGTTGTATAAATTTCATCACGATTAATGACCTCAATAAAGGCATTTAATTGAATAGAGGGTGACGGGAAAGAACTAAAAATATGCAGTATTCTTTTTATTTCAGCGATTGTTTGGTCAGCATTTAAATGTTTTAAAGTGATTAAAGTGTTGTCGGATAACGGTTTTTGATATTCTATCTCATAGATTAAACGGCCTAACTCATGTACAACATAAAAAAGATAATAAATATCAGTTTCTTCACCTGAGAAATCAATGGAACCTTGTTTGCGTTCATAAATAACTTGATATGTTTTAGCCAAACGTATTCCCCCTCTCTTGCGAGACTTTATACTATTATCATATTCAAAGATAACGGGGGATTTGACAAAATTCGAAAAAAGAAAATCTAACATAAGATAGTAATTTAATGATTAAATTACGTACAGAATAATATCTGAAGATTTTCAAGATTTAGACGTGTAATCATGGTATAATAGTAGGAAACGTTTTCTTTAAAGGAGTGCTTAAGGATGAGTTTAATTTTATCAATTGATCAAGGGACAACGAGTACCCGAGCAATTGTTTTTAATAAAAAAGGCGAAGTAATTGAAAAGGCACAGCGTGAAATTACGTGCTTATATCCCTCATCAGGATGGGTTGAACAAGATGCAAATGAAATTTGGGTTTCAACGATGTCAGTAATTAGTTCCGTGTTATTATCGGGGAAAGTAGATGTGAGTCAAATCAAAGGAATTGGAATTACAAATCAACGTGAAACGACCATCATGTGGGATAAAGTCACAGGAAAACCACTTTATCATGCGATTGTTTGGCAGTCACGTCAAACGGATGCTATTTGCGAAAAGTGGAAAGAAAAAGGTTATGAACAAATGGTAAAAGAAAAAACAGGATTGCTCATTAATTCTTATTTCTCAGCCTCAAAAATTAGATGGATGCTTGATCATATCGAAGGAATTGAAGAAAAAATTGCACGTCATGAAGTGTTATTTGGAACCGTTGATAGCTATTTAGTTTGGAAGTTATCAGGAGGAAATGCCCATATTACAGATGTCACAAACGCTTCGCGTACGTTATTATTCAATATTTATACTGGAACATGGGATGATGACTTACTTGAGGCATTTGGTATCCCAAAATCCATTTTGCCAGAAGTTAGACAAACGTCTGAAATCTATACTTACACCCTTCCTCATATAACAGGACGTCCTTTGCCAATTGCAGCTGTTTGTGGGGATCAACAAGCTGCTTTATTTGGACAAATGTGTTTTCAAAAAGGTCAGGTTAAAAATACGTATGGAACAGGGTGTTTTGTTTTAATGAATACGGGTCATCAACCGATTGAGTCAAGTCATGGATTATTAACGACAATCGCTTGGAAACTTAATAATCAAACATATTATGCATTAGAAGGAAGTGTGTTTGTGGGAGGAAGTGCGATTCAGTGGTTGCGAGATGGTCTACGTATGTTTAAGGATGCAAAAGATTCGGAAACTTATGCTCAACGTGTCGGTGATTGTGGTGGTGTTTATGTGGTGCCAGCTTTTGTTGGTCTTGGAACACCGTATTGGGATAGTGAAGTTCGTGGCGGTGTGTTTGGATTAACACGCGGTACATCAAAAGAGCATTTTATTCGTGCCACACTTGAAGCGATTGCTTATCAAAGTAAGGATGTAATCATGGCCATGAAAGAAGATTTGAATGATGAAATTTTAGATTTAAAAGCGGATGGTGGTGCAACGTTAAATCAATTTTTAATGCAATTTCAAAGTGATATTTTAGGAGTTGAAGTTAGTGTTCCAAAAGTAACGGAAACAACTGCGTTAGGGGCTGCTTATTTAGCGGGACTTGCAACAGGTGTTTACGAGAATCTTGAAGAAATTGCAAGTTATGCCTCTGCACCAAAGCGCTATGATCCAAAATTATCTAAAGAAGATCGAGATGAACTTTATAGTGGTTGGCAAAAAGCGATTGAAGCAGTTAAACTCTTTAAATAAGTTTAAGAAGACGAATAATTGAGAAGACTTAGGAATGAGTCTGACGTTATTCGTCTTTTTTTGTTCATGAGGGATGGTATTAATTAAGAATGGAAGGTGATAAAATGGTCGATATTTTAATTATTGGATGTGGGATTGTTGGATCTTTAATGGCATATGAGTTATCAAAATATGATGTTAAAGTGGTGGTTGTTGATAAAGAAAATGATATTGCAAATGAAAGTACGATGGCTAATAGTGCGATTATTCATGCTGGGTTTGATCCTGTTCCTAACACATTAAAGGCTAAGTTGAATTTACTTGGAAAAGATTTATATGAACCGTTATGTAAAAGTTTAAAGGTTGGATATAAAAAGATAGGTTCTTTAACAGTAGCAACGAGCGAAGAAGAAGTTAAAAAGCTTGAAATACTTGAATCGCGTGCCAAGGAAAATAAGGTGAAGGTCCGTTTAATCTCAGGTGACGAGGTTCGAGTTCTAGAGCCCCAATTATCTACCAATATTGTGAAGGGGTTAGTGTGTGAGGAGACGGCGATTGTTTATCCATGGGAAGTGGCAATTGCTGCGATGGAAGTTGCCTTAAATAATGGAGTAGAACTTCAGTTAAATACGGAAGTTTTGGCAATCCATAAGGGTGATAACTATGAGGTTCAAACGAGTAATGGCATGATTCGAGCGAAGATGGTGATTAATGCAGCGGGATTGTTTGGCTGTGAGGTTGGACGAATGATTAACCCTGAGTTCGAGTTTGAAATCCAACCACGTCGTGGAACTTATTTTGTTTTAGATAAAGATTTTAATGCTATCTCGCGTGTTATTTATCCAACGCCAACTGAGCGTGGGAAAGGTGTCTTAATCGTACCAACGACTCATGGAAATACGTTGCTTGGTCCTGATTCAGAGATAGTGGATGATAAAGAGAATGTGGCAACAACGGTGGAGGCATACGATTATATTAAGGATCAGTTATCACGTATCTTACCACAGTTTCCCGCGACTCATGTGATGAGATCTTTTACAGGGTTACGCGCAAGTGGTAGTAGTGGTGATTTTTATATTCAACCCGATTCACGTTATGAAACGTTTGTGCATGTAATTGGAATTGAATCTCCTGGTTTATCAGCAGCTCCTGCGATTTCTAAATATGTTCTAGATTTTATTCGCCCCCATATTGAACTCAATGAAAAAGAATGGGATTCATCAAGACGTCCGTATGTGAATTTAAAGGCGTTAACTCGAGAGGAGAAGAATGCACTAATTCAAAAGAATCCTGCTTATGGACGAATGGTTTGTCGATGTGAGCAAATTACGGAAGGTGAAATCATAGATTCGATTCGACGTCATGCAGGGGCCACGACTGTTAAAGGTGTCAAAAAACGTTGCCGTCCTGGAATGGGAAAATGTCAGGGAAGTTTTTGCGAACCGTATGTCTTACAAATTTTAGCACGGGAGTTGAATCAGTGTGTGGATGAAGTGAATTACGATGAAGTCGGTACGAATATATTAGTTGAAGAAAAGTAAGTGAGGTGAAATAGATGTTACAATATGAGGTCGTTATTATTGGTGGCGGATCGGCTGGAATGGGTGCCGCGATTGGTGCTTGTGAAGGTGGTGCTAAAAAGGTCTTAATAATTGAACGAGATAGAGAACTTGGCGGTATTTTGCAACAGTGTATTCATAATGGATTTGGTTTGCATAAGTTTAAAGAAGAGTTAACGGGGCCACAGTATGCGAATCGTTATATCGAAAAGTTGAAGCAGTATCCGGTTGAAATTATGTTAAATACGATGGTAACGAATTTAACGAATGAGAAAATCATCACAATTTTGAACGAGCAAGGGGAGCAAGATATCAAGGCATCAGCCGTTGTTTTGGCGATGGGATGTCGTGAAAATAATCGCCAAGCTCTAAGTATTCCAGGAACTCGTCCCGTGGGTATTTTGACCGCTGGAACAGCCCAACGTTATTTAAATTTGGATGGTTATTTGGTTGGAAAGAAAGTTTTTATTGTTGGATCGGGAGATATTGGTTTGATTATGGCACGTCGAATGGCACTTGAAGGGGCAGAAGTTTTAGGGGTAGCTGAAATCATGCCATATTCAAATGGATTGACACGAAATATTGTGCAGTGCTTAGAGGATTTTAATATCCCACTCTTTTTATCTCATACCGTGACAGATATTAAAGGAAATCGACGTGTCGAGGGGGTGACGATTTCTGAGGTCGATGCTGATCGTCAACCGATTCTAGGTACTGAAAAACAGTTTGAGGTTGATGCAATTTTATTCTCAGTTGGTTTGATTCCGGACAATGGGTTAAGTAAAAAAGCAGGGGTCATCTTTGATCCCGCTACAAAGGGAGCTTGTGTTTTTGAAAATTTAGAGACGACGGTCAGCGGAATTTTTGCTTGTGGGAATGTGTTGCATGTTCATGATTTAGTTGATTTTGTATCGGATGAGGCAGAGCGTGCAGGATATTATGCTGCTTTATATGCGCTTGGTCATTTAGGTCATGATGATAGGGTGTTAGAAGTCAAGGCAGGAGAAGGAATCAAATATGCGCTACCTCAAAAAATTAGACCAAAAGAACTTGAGGCTTCACTTGAGTTAATGTACCGTGTGACAAAAAAGTATCAGCAAGCAATTGTTAATGTTGTTCAGGATGGAAAAGTCGTTCATCAGTTGAAACGTCATGTATTGTTACCGGCAGAAATGGAAAAAATTAAAATTCCAACTGAAGTGTTAAATTCATCAGGTAAGGATTTAACGATTGAAGTCAAATGTCTATATAACTCCTGATAAGTTTTGTGTCGTTGAAAACTTTTAACGGGACTATCGTTATACCTCAGTATCAAAAGGGCTTAGATACTAAGCTAGATTATAAAAATATAAATTATATTTCAGTTTCTATTTAGGAGGAGCGTTACATGAGTCAAGCGTTAACGTGTATTGTTTGCCCGGTTGGATGTTCACTAAACATTGATGAAGAAGGGCATGTGAGTGGAAACCATTGCAAAAGAGGGCTAGCGTTTGCAAAGTCTGAAACAACGAATCCAACGCGCGTTGTGACAACGACGATTGCTATTGAAGGGGCGATTTATCGTCGCTTACCAGTTGTAAGTAGTCAGCCAGTCCCAAAATCTAAAATGATGGAGTTTGTTAAAGCAGTTCAATTAATAAAGGTAGAGGCGCCAGTAAGTTGTGGCGATGTGATTTTATCCGATGTGCTAGGGCTTGGAATTGATGTGATTGCTTCACGAACGCTCAAGAGGTGTCAGGATGTTAAATAAAAAAGTGAGTGTGGTGATAGATCGCCCACTTGGCTCAAGGCATCCGAAGCACGGGTTTTATTATCCGATTAATTATGGGTATATTCCTAATACGATTGGGGGAGATGGTGAGGAGATTGATGCCTATGTTATTGGAGAGTTTGAACCGCTCGAGACGTTTTGCGGGTATGTGGTTGCGATTATTCATCGTGAAGATGATGTGTAGGAGAAGTTAGTGGTATGCCGCGAGGTATCAAAATACAGCCAGTCTCAAATTGAGGCATTAGTTGAGTTTTGTGAACGATTTTTTAAGTCGAAGGTATTAATGGGGGATTTAGATGACAGGGGTGAAGATTCAAAGGTTAAGTGATTTAGGAAGTAATCGCATTAAAGAGGCAGCTCACTTTACTGTGCATCAGTTTCGTGAGATGTTTCTTTCAATTAGTGAGGATGAGGAGGCATTTATTTTATTGTTTATGAAGGCGATGGTCGTTGAACAATGTTTTGTTGCCATCGCAGAGGATAAGGTAGTTGGAATAGTTGGGGTTTCGACGCCTGTTAGAGGGGCTTTTGAGGTTAGTTTAAAGGAGGTACAAGGCTGTTTAGGTTTTTTTAAAGGATTAAAATTTTATTTTAATCTTGTAAATTCTGGACTGACATTAAAGCCTTATCAAATTTATATTAATACGTTAGCAGTTGATGAAGCGTATCGCCGTCTTGGAATTGGAACATTATTGCTTGAAGAATGTATGTTAAAATCATGTGGACATGAATATTTGTTAGATGTGATTGATGTGAATACAGGAGCGCTTAAGTTATATGAATCGTTAGGTTTTAAGGTTCTGAAACGTAAAAAACAGATGTTTGCGAAGCAGGCAGGCTTTAATGAGTGTATTTATATGAGTAAGCGATTAAGATAAAAAAGTAAAAGAATAGGTGAAAAGGAGTGGGGGAAAATTTGTTAATCCCCTCCTTTTTCTCTATTCTTTTTTTAGTTGATTGTGTATAATTTATTCATTATGTAAGGGAGGGAAAACATGGTAGGAACATTGGTGAATACAGGAGCGATTATCATTGGTGGAAGTTTAGGACTACTTTTTAGAAAAGGAATTCCAAGTAAACTAACAGATACAATTATGAATGGGTTGGCCTTATGTGTGTTGTATATCGGTTTTACGGGAGCTTTGAAGGGGGAAAATAGCCTTGTTATTATTTTTTCGATGGTCATTGGAGCCGTTATCGGTGAATGTTTGGATTTAGATGAGCGTGTTAATCAGTTAGGACTGTGGCTTGAGAGGAAGTTTAAAAAGGTTGATTCTAAGACCTCGATTTCAGAGGGGTTTGTGACGGCGAGTTTGTTGTTTTGTGTTGGAGCCATGGCGATTATCGGAGCTTTACAAGATGGATTAGTTGGAAATTATGATATGTTATTAACGAAGTCGATGCTTGATGGGGTTTCCGCCGTTATTTTTGCGTCAACGCTTGGAATCGGGGTTATTTTATCGGGTGCTTTTGTTCTGACTTATCAGGGCAGTATTTCATTATTAGCCGGTGTATTAGCACCATTTTTAACGGATAGTGTGATTAATGAGATGACGTGTGTAGGATCTTTATTAATCATTGCACTGGGGTTCAATGTTTTGAAGATAACTCATATAAAAATTATGAATTTAGTTCCTGCCATTTTTATTCCTATCTTATTAGGGCTATTTCTTTAGATAAAAAAATGGCACTCTTATTGATGAAGGCAAAAAACGACAAAAAACTTGACTTATTGTCGTTATAATCAGTACAATATAAAAACTTTAGAGTTTGAAAGAGATAAGGTGAGATAAGTTTTTCATATTGTAAAAACTTTACTTTACGACTAGCAGGTGAGGGTTAGATTGCCTGTGGCAATTGATAGGAGGGCTTCATTATGTTAAGTGAACTTTAGGTCCTAGTTTTCTTTTAAAAAAGGGTGTTCCCGTGACTAAAGTTGGCCTTATTATCAAAAGACTTAGCGATTAAGTCAGACTCTAAAAATAAAGAAACATTTCTGTTTCTATAGATAAGGTGGGATAAGTTTTTCATACTAGAAAAACTATACTTTTCTTATCAACTGAGGAGACCACTGGACTAGGGGATACCTTAGTCTCAAAGAGGTTTAAATCCTGAGATGGATTTATAATTGTGAAATATAGATTGGAAGTGTAAGGAATGGTAGAAGCTGTTTTTGGAGAAAAGTTAGCCGATCAAACTTATATTGATCGAAAAGGTGTTTATGCAATTATTATGAATGAGAAGAATGAAGTTGCAACAGTCAAATTGCCACATGGATATTTCTTGCCAGGTGGTGGACTAGAAGGAGAAGAGAGTAAAGAGGCTTGTTTACGACGCGAGTGCTTAGAAGAACTCGGATGGGAAATTGAAATTAATGAGTATGTTTGCCAGGCGGCTAATTATCATTTTTCAATTTATCGTGACAAATATCTGTACTCAACAGGTTATTTTTATTTAGCAAGCAAAGTGGATGAAGTGACAGAACCGATTGAACAAGATCATGAATTAGTCTGGTTACCTCTAGAAGACTGCATTAGTGAATTGTTTCTTGACCATCAGGCTTATGCTATTGAAAAAGTATCACAAATGTTATAGCACAGGAAAAGAACATTCTATTGAATTAGAATGTTTTTTTATATATAAGAGCAGATAAGTTTTTCATCCTTAGAAACTTTTATTTTCCCTACCCGAGGGGGACTAATGGAGGAAAGCGATAGGTGAGTCATGTAGCCTAGGGAATCGGTTGTGCTCACTACGTTTGTTTAAAGAGAGAGAAATTTTTAGGATGAAATGAGTTTTTTTACATGTAAATTACATTATTGAATACCTCTTTTTATGCTATAATAGTAACAATTCTTGTGAAAAGGAGTGTTAATGATGATCGAAATATTAAAGTCTCGTCGTCGTAAGCTAGGAGCTAATATTAAAGACGATTCTATTATTGTATTATTCTCGGGAGAGGCTCCGGTTAGTTCAGGAGATCAACGTTATACTTATACACCACAACGTAATTTTTATTATTTAACGAATATTGACCGCCCTAAAATGGCTTATGTTTTAAAGAAAATGAATGGTGTGATTGAACATCATTTATTCATTGAGACTGTTTCAGAAGTCGAAGAAAAATGGACTGGAAAACGTTTAAGCAAAGAAGAGGCGCATGAGATTTCAGGAATTAAAAGTATCTTACCAATTTGTGAATTAGAAAATGTTTTAGGACGCTGGCTATTAAATGACCGCATTGAATCCATTTATTTAGATTTAGAGCGCGGTTCATATCATCATCCTGATACAGTGCAAATTGAATTTGCTAAACAATTAAAAGAGAAATATCCATTTGTACGTCTTGAAAATGTTTATCATGATATTACGAAATTACGTTTAATTAAGTCAGAAGATGAAATTAAAAATATGCGTACAGCGATTGAAAAAACACGAATCGGGATTGAAAGCTTAATGAAAGCTTCAAAGCCTGGGATGCTTGAGTATCAATTAGAAGCACATTATGATTTTGCAATTAAAACGGAAGGGGTTAAGAAAACCTCATTCCATACGATTGCAGCTTCAGGAGTTAATGCAACAGTGCTTCATTATGATAAAAATGATTCTGTGTGCCAAGACGGAGATTTAATTTTATTTGACCTTGGATGTGAGTGGAATTATTACTGTTCAGACATTTCACGTACCTTCCCGATTAACGGAAAGTTCACGGATCGTCAACGCGCCGTTTATCAAGCAGTTTTAGACGCACAATTAGCAACCATCGAAATTATTAAACCGGGTCTTCCAATGGCAGAAGTTAATGAGTTTGCCCGTCGTAAATTAGCTGAAGGATGTAAAAAACTTGGCTTAATTGAAAAAGATGAGGAAGTTTCACGTTACTACTACCATGGAATCGGACACTATTTAGGACTTGATACACATGATGTTGGAGGTCGTGGGGGTGTCTTACAACCAGGTATGGTTATTACGATTGAACCAGGATTATACATTGAAGAAGAAGGAATCGGAATTCGTATTGAAGATGATATCTTAGTTACAGAAGATGGATATGAAAACTTATCAAAAGATATCATTAAATCAATCGAAGACATTGAAGCCTTTATGAACTAAATAAAAAAACATCTCGCACAGAGATGTTTTTTTGTGCATATTATTTGATAATAATTATCATTGTTGGTAAACTTTAATTACAGTAGTTGATAATAATTATCAATTATAACTAAATGAGGTGATTGAAATGAAATTTATGATGGACATTAGAGAAAAAACGTCTTTACTACATAGTGCAGCAGAACATACAGGATATATTAAGAAGTTAGTAGATGGAGAGGCATCGGTTGAGGGATATGCAGAGTACCTTTATAATCTAGAAAAAATGTATCAAGCCATTGAAAAGGCACTTGATGAAAATGAACAAAATGAAGTCGTCAAACCATTTGTGACAAAAGAACTATATCGTTCTGAATTAATGCGTCAAGATTTAGCCTTTTTATTAGGAGATAAATTATCATCAATGCAACCATTAGCATCAACGGAAGCATGTGTGGCCAAAATTGAAGCTTTATCAACCTCACAACCTGAATTAGTGGTTTCTTATGCTTATACAAGATTTTTAGCTGATTTATTTGGAGGACGTATGTTCTTATCCCTCTTAAGTACAAGCTATAAAATTGACCAACAAGCTTTAAATTATTATCAATTCCCAGAAATTAATGATTTACGAGGATACGTGATGAAATATCACAACATGTTAGCGGATATTCAACTATCTGATGAGATGAAGATTGATTTTATTAATGAAGTTAACAATGCTTATATCTATAACTTAGCTATTTCAAATGAATTAGATGCAAAGTTAAAATAAGATGAATGGATTAATCTTAATTGAGCTAAGCAATGTTTTGAGAAAATATTAAATGGAATACCTATAATAGAAATAGAATACCAAGCGTTTGTAAAATAAAAAGGGAGTTCGTCTTAGAGACGGACTCCCTTTTTTCGATCTTTAAAAATAGTGGTGGCAAATTTAACGAAGTATTTAGAGAAAGGTAAAAATAGTAGGACGGTGACGAGATTAAAGACAAGTTGAGCATTGGCGATTTGACGTTCAGGAGACGGACTAAAGGTGGCGGTAAAGTCGATGAGTAGGCTAATGAATGGCAGAAAGAGTAGTGTTCCTACCAAGTTAAAAGTAAAGTGAATCAGTGCCGCTTGTTTTCCAGCTGTATTTCCTCCTAAACTTGATAATATGGCTGTCATACAAGTTCCAATTTCATGTCCAAATAAAATAGGAATTGCGGTATATAAAGAAATCGCACCGGTGGAAACAAGTGAAATAAGGATAGCGGTGGATGCAGATGAACTCTGGATGAGGAAAGTAATCGACATTCCAAGAAGTAGACAAAGGATAAGATTGCCTTGGACGTTGAAAATCAATTGTTGAAAGAGGGTAGACTCAACAATCGGGCTCATGGCTGTTTTAACCATTTGAAGCCCAAGAAATAATAGTCCAAAGCTAAATAAAAAATATCCAATTTGGTGAAAGGGTCTTTTTTTAAAGCAGACAATGATACAGGTTCCTACGCAGATAAAGTAAGGAATAAAATCCGTTAAATTTAAGGTGATTAATTGTGTCGTCACAGTGGTTCCAAGATTGGCTCCCATAATAACACCTGTGGCTTGTAATAAGCTCATCAGACCTGAATCAACGAGTCCGACAACTAATACAGTAATAGCTGAGCTACTTTGAACCAGCGCTGTGAAAATCGCACCAAGGAGCGCCCCTTTATAAGGGGAGGTAATGGTTGTTTTGAAGATGGTCTTTAGTTTATCTCCAGCTAGTGATTTAAGAGCGTGACTCATTTGTCTCATTCCATACAAGAATATGAGTAACCCACATAATAAGTTTAAAATAATCGGGATGGTGTGCATAATGTACCTCCAAAAATTGAGTTCTTTTTAGAGTGTACGATCTTGATTTTTAAAATAGTCTATCTTTCGCTCGACTAATTATTATCGAACTTTTGATTAAAAATGAAAATTCTTGTCCATAATGAGGTAGTCGAAGAGAAAGGGATGACGTTTAATGAATAATATTTTATTTAAAATGATAGAAATTGAAGATATGTTAATGAAACGAATGGAAAATGGAAGTTATACCGATCAATTAGTTTGCCAAATTCAACTGAACACATTAGAGTTGTTCAAACATTATCCGATTCGCAGTTATGAAGAATCGCAAGATGTGTTAAGACAAATGGATTTAGTTTTTGGTATTTCATATCGATAAGTCTAGATAAGTCTTTCACACTTAGAAACCTTTTATCTAAACGATAAGGGAACTTAGGACTAAAAAGATTAAGTATTGAGACTGATTTCTAATTGTGGAATAAAACTCGTTTTTATATAGATAAAAAAAACAAGCTAACGTAAATTTAGCTTGTTTTTTTATGGTTTATTTGATTGAATTATCACTTAAGTTTAAGATATATTCAGCGATATTGATTGAGTGGTCTCCGATACGTTCAAAGTTTGAAATAGCATCTAAGAATACGGCACCACTATGAGCATTACATTTATTTTCACTTAAACGCTTAATGTGTTTATCACGTAATAATTCTTCTAAGCGATCGATATTCTCTTCAAAAATCACCGTATCATTTGCTTTTTGACGGTTGTTGTTTTTGTAACTTGCATAAGATGAATTAATAGATTCTAATGTGTAGTTATACATTAATTTTAATTCTTCAATTGCGTCAGATGTGAATGATAATTTACTTGTTGCCACTTCTTCAGCAAGCTCTGCAATGTTTTTACTATGATCTCCGATACGTTCAATATCACTTACAATCTTAATCATCGAAGCAATACGATTTGTATCTACCTCTGTGATATCGTGTGATGAAATCGAAACTAAGAAAGAAGAAAGATCACGTTCCATACGATTGATTTCTGATTCATTTTCATATATTTTTCTGTAGTCTGTAGTTTTTCCATCCATTAATGCATTAGTTGCTAGCGTTAAGTTTTCTTTCGCTAGATCATACATGGTTAAGCTTTCTTGGAAAGCTTGCTCAAATGCAATGGCAGGAGTTTCTAAGAAACGACGGTCAAGGCGATTAATAGACGCTTGTTCACCTTCTTTGTCTTTAAGTGCTAAGTTAGCTAACTTAACAAATACACCAGCAAAAGGTAGTAAGATAATCGCATTTACAACGTTGAAGATTGTATGAGCATTTGCGATTTGCTTATCAATGTCACCACCCATATGAGTCACGATATTTGATAAGATACCGATTAGTGGTAAGAAAATCAGGGTTCCAATTAAGTTAAATGACAAGTGAATGAAAGCCGCTTTTTTGGCAACTTTATTTGCATTTAAACTTGATAGTAAAGCAGTAACACATGTTCCGATATTATTACCAAATAGGATAGGAATTGCAACTTGCAAACTAATTGCTCCTGTTGCGGCTAATGATAATAAAATCGCTGTTGAAGCCGAAGAACTTTGAACGACAGCAGTCATAACGGCCCCGACTAAAATTCCTAAGAACATATTTCCTTCAAGGGCTATAATTAAGTCTTGGAAGAATGTTGTTTGAGCAATTGGACTCATTGCATCCTTCATTGCTGTTAATCCCATGAATAGTAAACCGAATCCGAAGATAATTTTTCCGATTTCTTTTCGGTTTTGTTGCTTCATGAATAGGATTAGTGCAGCCCCGATGATAATAAATAGTGGAATATAGTCATCGATTTTGAATGTAATTAATTGACCTGTAATTGTTGTTCCAATATTAGCCCCCATAATGACCCCTACTGCTTGGTATAGGCTCATTAATCCAGCGTTTACGAAACCAACGACCATAACGGTTGTAGCACTACTACTTTGAATAATTGCTGTGACGATTGTTCCTACTAATGCCCCTTTTAATGGATTCGTGATGGCTTTATCGAAGAATGATTTCAGCTTTGAACCAGCTGCATTTTCAAGACCATCTCCCATAAACTCCATTCCAAATAGGAATAGGGCTAGTCCACTAAATAGACCTAAAAAGATGTTGATGTAATCCGACATACAGTAACCTCCATATTTTATCCTGTTCAATCATACTACAAAATCCTACAATTGAAAATAATATGTTAGTAATAAAGACTCATATTTGGAGTCATTTTAAATTGAATTTATAATTTTTTAAATATTTTAATTTTTTGTGTTAAAAAAACACAAAAAAAAGGTATAATTATCAATTTGTGTAACTGAGAAAAATGCGTTATTAATAGGATAAAATTTTACATGTTAAATTAATTTTGATAAAAAAACGCGTATGTATACAACTTTTATATCGAAAACTAATAGAGATTAATTACAAATTGACTGGATTCAAGAAGAAGATTATTATATCATTTGGTTTTGGAATGTGAATTTAGTATAATAAAGTTACTTTGAAAAGTTAATTGATTTGAGTGGAGGAAATAAAACATGCAAAAACCTGTTTTAAACATATCAGAATTACGTGCAAATGTTGAAGATAAAGAAATTTTAAAAGGCGTAAATTTAGAAATTAAGGGTGGAGAAGTTCATGCGATTATGGGTCCTAATGGGACAGGTAAATCAACACTATCTTCAACCATTATGGGGCATCCTAAATATAAAGTAACAAGTGGAAATGTTACATTAAATGGTGAAGATGTATTAGCGATGTCAGTTGATGAGCGTGCTCGTGCCGGATTATTCTTAGCGATGCAATATCCTGCAGAAGTTCCAGGTGTGACAAACTCAGACTTCTTACGTACAGCCATGCAAACACGTATGGAAGAAGGAAAAGACGTTCCTTTATTTAAATTTATCCGTGAATTAGATAAGAACGTTACAAAACTTGAAATGCGTGAAGACTTACCTCACCGTTATTTAAATGAAGGATTCTCTGGTGGAGAGAAAAAACGTAATGAAATCTTACAAATGATGATGTTAAAACCAAACATTGCAATTTTAGATGAGATTGATTCAGGGCTTGACGTTGATGCATTACGTATTGTTGGAGAAGCTGTTAACTCAATGCGTTCTGAAAACTTTGGATGCTTATTAATCACTCACTATCAACGTTTATTAGACCACATTAAACCAGATTTCGTTCACATTATGATGAAAGGTCGTATCGTTCGTTCTGGTGGACCTGAGTTAATTGAACGTATCGATCGTGAAGGATACGATTGGATTAAAAAAGAATTAGGAATTGAAGATGAACGTGTGATCATTCCTGAAGAAGGTCGCAAAGTGGTTTCAATCGGAACTTGTGCAACTAAGGAAATGTTAGATCTATAACAATTAGTGCTTGATTGAAAAAAACAATAAATTAATGTTATAGATGAAAGGGGCAAAGAACTGATGATACAGTTACCAACATGGGTACAACAGATGCAAACAGAGGCGCAGTCTGTTATGCCGTCTTTAAAATTACCAAAAGCAGACCGTACAATAATAAAAAACTGGGCGTTTGAAGCTATTGAAGTTCAAACACCATCTACATATAACAATGAAATTCCGAGTGCTGTGGCACATTTAGTATCAACTGAAGATCAAAATGTTGTGATTTTATGCGATGGAAAGATCGTGTATCAAAATTTAGGAATAGCTTTTGATGGAGTTATTATTGCTAATTTAGAAGAGGCACTAACGAAACATGAAGCGATTTTTAAACCTTACTTTATGAACGTAGCGTCGGTTGACACAAATCGTTTAACAGCATTACATATGGCACATTTAAATAGTGGATTATTTATTCACGTCCCTAAAAATAAAGTGGTCAAAGAAGCCTTAAACGTTATCTATTTACAAGAAAATGGTTCTTTATTTAATCACACTCTGATTGTGGCGGAGCCAAATTCTGAATTCAAATACATTGAAAACTACTGCAACACAGTTTCAGGAAACATTAATGTCATCTCAGAAACTGTTGTAAAAGAAAATGCTCAAGTTGACTATGCGGCAATGGATCGCTTAACGAGTGAGACATTAGTTTACAATTTACGCAAAGCAAGGGTAGAGGCTAATGGTCGTCTTCTTGTTTCTCTTGGAGCTTTAAATGATGGAAATACAGTTTCAGAAAACTTAGTTTCATTAGTTGGACAAGGGGCACACGCAGAAGTGAAAACAGTAGCGATTGCAGAAGGTTCACAAAAACAAAATATTACGGTTAATATTGAACATTTAGCACCGTTTACTGAGGGACATATTGTAAATCATGGTATTTCTAAAGATGATGCTCAATTAACATTTAATGGAATTGGGAAAATTCATAAAGGAATGAATGGTTCTAATGCACAACAAGAAAGTCGTGCAATGATTTTATCAGAAACGGCTCGTGCTGATGCTAATCCAATTCTTTTAATTGACGAGTATGATGTGAAAGCAGGACATGCGGCTGGTGTTGGAAAAATTGATGAAGAACAATTATATTATTTAATGAGTCGTGGATTAACTCGTCGTGCAGCGGAAGTCTTAATTATTTATGGGTTCTTAATGCCATTTATTGATGAAATCCGTAACGAGTCAATTAAAGCTGAATTTGAAAAAGTAATTGCGCGTAAAATCAACGCGTAACGAGGTGAATCAAATGACATTAGACATTAATCGCATTCGAGAAGATTTTCCTATTTTAAAAGAAACAATGAATGGTCGTCCGCTTGTTTATTTAGATAGCGGAGCTACAACGCTTAAACCACAAGTCGTGACAGATGCAGTTAATTATTACAATACGAAAAAAACGTCTAACGTGCACCGTGGTGTTTATCAATTAAGTAACGATGCGACTGAACTATATGAGGGAGCTCGTGAAAAAGTAAAGAATTTATTAAATGCTAAAAAAGTAGAAGAGATTGTCTTTACAAAAGGAGCGACTCAGGCTTTAAACTTAGTCGCTCAAAGTTATGGGTTATATAATTTAAAACCAGGAGACGAAGTGATTGTTTCAGAGCTTGAACATCACAGTAGTTTTTTACCTTGGCAACATGTAGCTCGTGTAACAGGGGCAGTCCTTAAGTTTATCCCACTAGATGAAACAGGACATATTACAGTTGAAAACTTTAAAAAAGTATTAAGTGACAAAACAAGAGTTGTTGCGATTAATTATGTTTCAAATGTAATGGGATACATCTCACCAATTAAAGAGATTACAGCATTAGCACATGAAGTAGGGGCTATTGTTTCAGTTGATGCGGCACAAGCTGTTCCACATATGAAAATTGATGTTCAAGATTTAGATTGTGATTTCCTATCATTCAGCGGTCATAAAATGTGTGGACCAACAGGTGTTGGAGCATTATACGGAAAATATGAATTATTAAATGCAATGGAACCGATTGAATTTGGTGGAGAAATGATTGATATTGTTGGAGAAGTAACTTCAACATGGAAAGATGCACCATACCGCTTTGAAGCGGGAACACCCGTGATTGCAGGAGCGATTGGACTTGGAGCGGCCATTGATTATTTACAATCCATTGGATTTGATGAAATTGCACAACATGAATATGAATTACGTCGTTATGCTTTAGAAAAGTTAGAAGAGCTGGGAGGCATCACCATTTTCAATAAAGATGCAAAAACGGGTATTATTTCATTCAATATTGATGGAGTACATCCTCATGATGCTGCTACGATTTATGATGCCGAAGGAGTATGTGTTCGTGCAGGACATCATTGTGCTCAACCTTTAATGGGATGGTTGTGTCAACCTGCAACACTTCGTGCAAGTTTCTATTTATACAATACAAAAGAAGAAGTGGATGCATTTATTGAAGCCACTCGAAAAGGAAAGGAGTTTTTCGACGGTGTCTTTTTCTAATTTAGAACAATTATATCGCCAAGTGATTATGGACCATTATAAAAATCCACGTAATAAAGGATTATTACAACAAGATGGATATCATGAGGTACATTTAAAAAATCCAACCTGTGGAGATGACATCACAGTTCAAGTTAAAGTTGAAGATGGAAAAATCATCGATCTACGTCATGAAGGAACTGGATGTTCTATTTGCTGTTCATCAGCTTCTGTTATGTCTCAAACATTGAAAGAGAAAACATTAGAAGAAGCTCAAGAGATTACAAATAACTTCTATGAACTTGTCAAAGGTAATGAGTTTGATGAAGATTTAGATATGGGAGATGCACCTGTTTATCAAGGTGTTTCTAAATTCCCGGCACGTGTAAAATGTGCAACCATTTCATGGAAAGCTGCTGAGCAAGCATTAAATGAAATGAAAAAATAACACCACTTAATTTCTATTGAGTGGTGAGACGCCAAAATGAAATGGAGGGTTACCGGGTGAGTGCTGAAGTACAAGAGAAAAAACACGAAATTGAAGGCATCGTAACCGATTATAAGTACGGATTTAAAACGGACTATAAAAATATCAAAGATACAGGTAAGGGAATTTCAGAAGCAGTTGTCCGTGAAATTTCTGAAATTAAAGGTGAACCTGAGTGGATGTTAGAGTATCGCTTAAAAGCATATAATCATTTTGCGAAAACTCCAATGCCTGAATGGGGACCGGATTTATCTGAAATTAATTTTGATGATTATACATATTATATTAAACCATCTGAAAAAACTGAAAATAGTTGGGATGAAGTTCCAGATGAAATCAAAGACACGTTTGACAAATTAGGAATTCCTGAAGCAGAAGCAAAATTCTTATCAGGAGTTTCAACTCAATATGAATCAGAGGTTGTTTATCATAATAATCAAAAAGAATTAGAAGAAGCTGGTGTTATCTTCATGGATACAGATTCAGCTTTAAAGCAATATCCTGATTTATTCAAAGAATATTTTGGAAAAGTTATCTCGTATGCAGACAATAAGTTCTCAGCGTTAAACAGTGCCGTATGGTCAGGTGGATCATTTATTTATGTTCCTAAAGGTGTTAAGATTGAAAAACCATTACAATCATATTTCCGTATTAATACAGAAAGTATGGGGCAATTTGAGCGTACATTAATTATTGTTGATGAGGGAGCAGACATTCACTATGTAGAGGGATGTACAGCACCAACCTATTCAGCAGATTCATTACACTCGGCTGTCGTTGAAATTTATATTCGTAAAGGTGGACGTTGCCGTTATTCGACGATTCAAAACTGGTCAAATAATATCCTAAACTTAGTAACAAAACGTGCCGTATGTGAAGATTATGCACATATGGAATGGATTGATGGAAATATCGGTTCAAAAATTACAATGAAATATCCTGCATGTGTCTTAAAAGGAGAAGGAGCAAAAGGAACAACTATTTCGATTGCTTTCGCTGGAGAGGGACAAATTCAAGATGCAGGAGCTAAAATGATTCACTTAGCCCCTAATACATCTTCAACAATTATCTCTAAATCATTATCACGTAATGGTGGAAATGTAACATACCGTGGAATTGTTGAACATGGGAAAAATGCAAAAGGTGCTAAATCACACGTTGAATGTGACACACTCATCTTAGATAATGTTTCTAAATCAGATACAATTCCTTATAACATCGTTAAAAATGATGATGTAACTATTCAACATGAAGCAACTGTTTCAAAAGTCTCTGAAGAACAATTATTCTACCTAATGAGCCGTGGTTTAACGGAAGAGCAAGCAACAGAAATGATTGTTATGGGATTCATTGAACCATTCGCAAAAGAATTACCAATGGAATACGCAGTCGAACTTAACCAATTATTAAAACTAGAAATGAACGGATCGATTGGCTAATCCTGAGTAAAGGTGATTTAAACTACACAAACGCTCAGTTAGTGTTATTTAAAAGGTCGAGAAGAATAATCAATCTACCTTCTGATTTCTTTTATACTTAATGTTTTAGTGATCGTTTTAAAAATATACAAAAGCTAGTAGGCAATTCTGTCTACTAGCTTTTTTTCTTGAAACTGTTAATTTTGTTTTTGTATGAACTTGTCGAAAAAACTAAAACTATAAAAGAAAGGAGTGATTATTATGTGTCAAAAAAATGTTGGACGCCTAGATTCATATGTTCGTATTAGTGCCGGTTTAATGATGATTAGTTTAGGGATTATGAAACATAAAGGATGGTTAGCGGCTATGGGTAGTATGAAAGTAGCCGAAGGGATTACTCGTTATTGTCCAATCCTTGATTTATGTCATTTTACAACACTAAGCGACGATGAATTGTTAGAAGAGGTTTTACTTGAAGAAGCGTTAGAATGTGCTATCGATGATGCTTGCGGTTGTGGATGTGACGATGACTTTGATGATTATGATGAATTAGAAGATGAACATGATTGTCATTGTTGCCATCACGATATCGAAGATTACGCAGAAGAAGGAATGTAGTTAAAAAAAGAGCACCACTTGTCATTTTAAACAAGTGGTGTTTTTTTAGGATGTAAAAAGAAGCTGAGAAAGTCTCAATTTCTTTTTATTTTATAGTGGAAAATCATCTACCTCTAAATCTCGGTTTGGATTCGTATTAGGTTCAGAAATTTCTTTTAAAGCTATTTCTGCTCTTCCATCGGTTAGTTGATGAACGGCAAGATCTCCAAGAGAAATCATTCCTACTAATTTTTGATCATGATCGACGACTGGGAGACGTCTAACCTGTTTATCTGCCATTAAAGAGATTGCTAATCCAACTTCTGAATGTTGTTCAATTGTATAAACTGGATGAGTCATGATATCTTCAATTTTGGTACTCATCGGAAGAATATCAGCAAATACACGAATGACAATATCGCGGTCTGTTACTAGTCCAATGACTTTTGAGTTTTCATCGATGACAGGAATCGAACCGACATTATGTTTTTTCATAAGACGAGAGGCGTTAAGAACCGTTTCAGTTGGTGTTAAGGCTTCAATGCCATCGGTCATAAATTGTTTTACTTCCATAAACAAAACTCCTTGTATTTAAATTTCGTTTTTAGTTTACTCAATCAAAGATGAGTTATGCTTTTATTTCTAGAAAACATAAAATAGTGTCACTAAACTAGGCTTTTTGTATAGATTATAGAGAGGTGATTGAAGTGTTACATGTAAATAAAATTAACATTGAAGGTTATGAATTTTTAACTTATGAGGTAGAGTTACCTAAAACAACTCTCTTTATCGTGTCACATGAAAAAGTAGGATATATCATGTGTGCTGCACTCGATATTGATTTCTTTAACAATTCTCCCAAATTAATTGCACGTAAAATTATTGCAGGACGCGCAGAAGGGGTTCGTAGTATTGAACAACTTTTAGATGCTCCACTTGCCAAGGTAACGGTTGCAGCTGATGAAATGGGAATTAAGGTTGGAACGATTGGTAGAGATGCCCTAGTTCTAATGGCTAAAAGTTTAGAAGAATAATAAATTTTAAAAGACTGTTTTCAATGGAAAAAACAGTCTTTTTTGCATACTTTTTAGGTAATTGTTCACTCTAAAGAATGAATATTATTTTGGTGAATTTTTGACGCTATTAATCTAAAGGTCAAAAGGATACTCATTGATTTCGTTATAATAGAGGTGAATTGAATGAAGAAATGGATTGGTTGGTTACTAGTATTGGTTGTCATTTTAGTGTTAGGAGGATTTCTTTTAAGTCGTCCAAAAGACGTGTTATACGATCATGTGCAGGCAACAACGCAAGATTTGACGACCTATTATAGTTTTAGCGGGAATGTCGAAGCAAAAGATGCACAGTCCTTAATTTCAACATCAATGTTTCAAGTAAATGAAATTTTAGTTGAAGAGGGACAGTGGGTTGAAAAAGGAGAAGTATTATTAACAACGTCTCAAGGTATGAAATTAGAAGCAAGCGTATCAGGTGAAGTGTCAACGATTTATGTACGTGAGGGAGATTTAGTGACAAGTGGTACCCCTCTAGTAGATGTGACGGATTATGAACACTTACAGATTAAAGTTAAGGTGGATGAATATAATATTATCCCGGTATCGGTTGGAAAAGAAGTGAGTGTTCATGTGAATGCGTTAAATCAAGATTATTCTGGTAGTATCTCTCATGTGACGAAAGAAGCACAAATCAGTAGTGGGATTGCCTACTTTATAGCGACAGTTGATATCGAAGAAAATGCGAATTTATATATTGGAATGTCATCAGAAGTGAAGCTTGTCAATGAAAGTGTGACAGATGCCATTGTTTTACCGATGGATGCTATTCAATTTAAATCGGATGAAACACCTTATGTTTATTACCAAAATGAAAATGATGAAGTGATAAGCAAAGATATTACGGTTGGGATCAGTGATGGTGTCTATGTGCAAGTGTTGAGTGGCGTTAATCAAGGTGAGGACATACTAGTTCCTAAAGCTATCGAAATTAAGACCCCTTTTGAAATGATGAAGCACTCGAATAAATAGAGGTGAATCAGATGTCAGAAGAAATTCTATCAATGAAAAGTATAGTCAAGTCCTATGTGCTAGGGGATGAGGAGCAAGTTGTTTTAAAAGGCATTAACTTCCGTGTTAATGAAGGAGAATTTGTCTCTATTTTAGGGCCATCTGGTTCTGGAAAATCGACGATGATGAATATTATTGGCTGCTTAGACTGTTCGACCAGTGGTTCATATATTTTATCAGGACAAGATATTAAAGATTTAAATGAAAATGAATTGGCGGATATTCGTAGTCATGAAATTGGATTTGTTTTCCAATCGTTTCAATTGCTACCAAGATTGACGGCTTTACAAAACGTTGAGCTTCCAATGATATATGCAGGAATTCCATCACATGAACGAAAAGTAAGAGCAAAGGAAATGCTTGAACGAGTTGGACTTGCTAATCGTATCCATCACTATCCTAATCAATTATCTGGTGGGCAACAACAACGTGTTGCGATTGCAAGAGCTATTTCTACAAATCCAACGATTTTATTAGCAGATGAACCGACTGGAGCATTGGATCAAAAAACAAGCAATCAAGTGATGTCATTATTTAAAGAATTAAATCAAGAAGGTCGGACAATTATTATGATTACACATGATGAAACGATTGCCAAAGAAGCATCAAGAATCGTGCGGATTTTAGATGGAAACCTCTTAGAGGAGGTGATAAATCGTGTTTAAAGAAAGTATCATTATGTCTTGGCAAAATATCATTTATAATAAAATGCGTTCCTTTTTAACGATTTTAGGGATTGTAATTGGAGTTAGCTCAATTATTGCCCTTATCTCGATTGTAGAAGGCGTAACAATGGAAGTGACAAGTCAATTTTCTGAACTAGGTGCAAATAAATTAACGATTCAAGCAAAAGGCACGCCATTAAAAAAAGGATTAACCGATTATGAAGTACAATTATTAGCCGATATTGATGAGGTTAATGGTATATCTCCGACAATAAGCACGACAACCTCTGTTGTAGGAAACGGACAAGTCCATGATAAAGTGACAATCGAAGGAAAAAATGCTTCATACTTTAAGTATAATCAGTTGGCATTAAAAAGTGGGCGATTACTTAATTCGATTGATTTATCTCAACAATCAAATCTCGCTTTAGTCAGCGAGTCGCTTGCAGATACCTTGTATTTTGGTGAACAACCGATTGGGCAGTATCTGTTAATTAACGGAATTTCTTATCGGATTGTTGGGGTTTTAGAAAAAACAGATCAAATGGATATGATGTCTTCAATGTCAGGTAAGCAGTCAGAAAATAGAGTGATTGTGCCGTATCAAAATTTAATGGGATTAGTGGGCCTCAATTGTATTAATAATGTTGAAGTTTATATGCAAAATAATGCAAATGTAGATGAAATTATTGGGAAAGTTGAGCTAATTTTAAATCAAGCATTTAATTACAAAGAGAATAGCTATAGCATCATTAACATGGAGGGGTTACTTGATACAATTCAAAGTATGAATTCGATGATGACCATGATGCTCGTTGGGATTGCCTCGATTGCGTTATTAGTCGGAGGGATTGGGATTATGAATATGATGCTTGTTTCTGTCACAGAGCGTACGATGGAAATCGGACTTAAAAAAGCCTTAGGAGCAAAGCCTCGAAGTATTCAACTTCAGTTTTTAATTGAGTCGATTTTTCTTTCGTTATTTGGTGGAGTTGTAGGATTAGTACTCGGAGTTATGATTGCTTTTGTAGTGGCCTTTATTATTGGATTTACACCGAGCATTTCTACTAATTCGATTGCATTGGCTTTACTATTTTCAGGTGGGGTAGGGGTGATATTTGGTTTAGCTCCTGCTAGAAAAGCAAGTCAATTAAATCCCATTGATGCTTTACGAAGAAGTTAAAAGTCTATCAATCACCTATACCTTTTTTTAGAGGAGGACATATATTAAAAATAGGAGCAAACTATCTTATTTTTAAACTTGTAACTAGTCCCCCTAATACAGGATATCTTTGCTTTAAACGTTTGGATAGATTCCAACAATATCCTGTTTGCAAATAGAAAGAGTGATAGATATGGTCTTAATTGGATTTTTGCATCATAATAAAAATCCACAAAACGTAGAGAAAGCTGTATATGTAGCCAAAGCAGCCAAAGCACAGCAGGTAGAAATGATTTATTTCGGTACTGAAGATGTTGATTTAAAAGAACAGACAATTAATGGGTATATCTTACAAAAAGATGAATGGGTAAGAGTGACATCTCCATTTCCACAGGTGATTATTAATGCAGGAAGCCCTCATAAATTTGATAATAACATTATCAGTGCTTTAAAACAAAAAATTCCTTTTACAAGTGTTCCAATCGGTAATAAAATGGAAGTTTACACGCGAATTAAACAATCGAAAAAGTTTACATCGTATTTAATTCCAACAGAAAGTGTGTATAAAGTAGAAGATGTTCAACGATTTTTATCAAAGCATCATCAAGCCATTTTAAAACCAATTAATGGTCATCAGGGAGAAAATGTATTATACATAGAGAAAAAAGGGCACGAATATATCATCAATGATAAAGGATATATTAATCAATACAATGAAAGATGGTTCGCTTCTTATATAAAAAAACGATTGGCTAAACGTAAATATTTAATTCAGGTTTATATTCATTCAACAACAAAAGATGGTTTTGCTTATGATATAAGGTTACATATGATTAAAAATAAGGATGGAGAGTGGCAAACTCCTATCATATTTCCACGGGTTTCAACGACAAAGAGTGTTGTAACAAATTGTGCGAGTGGTGGAAAGTATGTAGAACCTTATGAATTTTTATCACAAAATTTTTCGATAAAAAGATATCAAATAAAGCGAACACTTGAAGTGTTTGGAATTGAGTTATCAAAACATTTAGATCAGTTACAGATCCAACAAAAAAAACAAGTCTTTGATGAACTTGGAATTGATATTGGGATTGATAGTCGAAATTATATTTGGATTTATGAAGTCAATTGGCGTCCAGGATTTATTTATCCTACAGAAAATGAAGATAGCGTGATTGCTAAAAATTTAGTAGAGTATGCTATCACCTTAATTAAATAGGCTTAACAAAGAAAGTCTTTTAAGACGAGTTTCGTTTTAGAAGATTTTTTTTGTTAAATCTAATTAAAATTGTCTGAAAAAACCGTATAAAAACAAATTAAATACAAATTTAGACAAATCAAGCGCCTGGCTTTAGATATAATAAAAAAGATGTTTAAAAGGGTATCTTAAATAAAAACATGTAAATGTTTACAATTTAAAAGGATACCTTTACAGGGATGATATTAGTTATAATAAAGATATATTCTGTAAGCAGAATGATGAACAAGGGGGATATCAATTATGATTGAATTTACATCAGGTGATCGTTATTTATTTAATGAAGGAACACATAAACAACTATATAAGAAGTTTGGATCTTTTGTTGTTCGTGATAATGAAGAAGTGTTGGGAACGTATTTTTGTGTTTATGCACCACATGCTTCAAAAGTTTGTGTAGTAGGGGATTTTAATCATTGGAATGGAACGCATCATGAGATGCGAAGAGATGATGGGATTTGGTCATTGTTTATTCCAGGAATTGGTGAAGGTTCTATCTATAAGTATGAGATTGTAACGGCTTTTGGTCAAACCATTTTAAAGGCTGATCCATATGCCTTTTATGCGGAACAACGTCCAAATACGGCTTCTATTGTTTATGATATTGAGGGGTTTGAATGGACAGATGCAGAGTGGGCGAAAAAACGTCAATTTTCGAATATTTTTGAGGAGCCATTAAATATTTATGAACTTCATTTAGGATCTTGGAGACGTAATAAAGAATTAGTAGAGTCTGAAACGTTTCATAGCTATACTGAAATTATGGATGAGTTAATTGAATATGTTTTAGAGCATAGTTATACGCATATTGAATTGATGCCTTTATATGAGCATCCATTTGATGGGTCATGGGGATATCAAGCAACAGGATACTATGCGGCAAGTAGTCGTTATGGTGAACCAAAAGATTTAATGATGTTAATTAATCGTTGTCATGAAGCGGGAATAGGGGTCATTATGGACTGGGTACCAGGACATTTTTGTCGTGATGCTCACGGTTTATTTAAATTCGATGGAGAAGCAGTCTATGAGTATCCATATGAGGATGTAGCCGTTTCAGAATGGGGAACAGGAAACTTTGATTTAGGTAAAGGAACAGTTCGCAGTTTCTTAATTTCAAATGCTCTTTTTTGGATGAAGTATTATCACGTAGATGGTTTCCGTGTCGATGCGGTTGCGAATATGATTTATTGGGATGGAAATAAGTCTCGCGGTGTGAATCATGGCGCTGTAGAGTTTATTCAAAAGTTAAATGAGGCAGTTTTCTTAGAAGATGATAAGATTTTAATGATTGCTGAAGATTCAACCAGTTATCCGTTAGTAACAGCACCAGTATCGGTAGGTGGACTTGGTTTTAGTTATAAATGGAATATGGGATGGATGAATGATACGTTAGATTATATTGAATTAGATAATATTTATCGCCCATATCACCACAATTACATTACTTTTGCAATGGCTTATGCTTACAGTGAAAACTTCGTTCTTCCATTCTCTCACGATGAAGTAGTTCATGGAAAGAAATCATTAGTGGATAAGGCACCAGGTGATTATTGGCAAAAGCTTGCACAATTTAGATTGCTATGTACCTATCAAATGACGTTGCCAGGGAAAAAATTGAACTTTATGGCGAATGAAATTGCACAGTTTCATGAGTGGAAAGATAAAGAACAGGTGGATTGGCATTTATTAAAATATCCGGCACATGATGCTTCGAATCGTTATATTAAAGATTTAAATAAATTGTATTTAAATGAGCCAGCACTTTGGGAACTTGATCACTCATTTGAAGGATTTGAATGGATTGATGTGAATAATAATGAGCAGAGTATTTTCTCTTATATCCGTAAATGTAAGAATGCGGATGAATTTGTTGTAGTGGTACTAAACTTTAAACCAGTTCCATATCATCAATATAGAGTGGGGGTTCCATGCTTTGGAGAGTATACAGAGGCCCTAAATAGTGATCGTGATTATTATCATGGTTCAAATCAATATAATGGATTGCCATTAGTGGCGAAAAAAGGGATGACACATGGGAAACCATATTATATTGAAGTAACGATTCCACCTTATGGAGCAACGATTTTTAAATATCGTCCACTCGAAGAAGAAACAGAGGTAGAAGAAGGGTTAGAAGTTGAACTAGCTTAACACACAAGAAATGGGGGATGGGGTTGGCTGTCAATGTTGTGGCGATTATATTAGCCGGGGGAAAAGGGACGCGCTTAAAAGAATTAACGATTCATCGTCCAAAACCAGCTATTTCGTTTGCTGGAAAGTATCGATTGATTGATTTTGTTTTAAGCAATTGTACGAATTCAGGGATTGAACAAGTAGGGGTTCTAACACAGTATGAACCCCTAGAATTAATTAGTTATATTGGAGAAGGTAGTTCGTGGGATTTAGATGTTCATGGAGCATCTGTTACGGTTATGGGACCATATACTTCACGTGATTATGGATTTTTATGGCAAGGTGGAACGGCCGAAGCTGTCATTATGAATATGCCGTTTATTGAGCAGTATGATCCTGATTATTTACTTGTCTTATCTGCAGATCACATTTATAAAATGGACTATCGTAAACTTATTGACTATCATATTGAAAAGCAGGCTGAGTTAACGATTTCAACGATTCGTGTTCCAAAAGAGGATACCAGTCGTTTTGGAATGTTAAAGGTTAACGATCAAAATCGAATTATTGAGTTTGAGGAAAAGCCAAAGGAGACGGATAGTCAGTTAGCTTCAATGGGAATTTATGTTTTTAATTGGAAGAAGTTTAAAGAGGAGATTGTCCATAAATATTACAAGCATTTGTATGAAGGTGTTGATTTTGCTCAAGATGTGATTCCACATTTTATTGAAGCAGATAGCGCTGTTTATGCATATGAGTATGAAGGGTATTGGCGTGATGTTGGAACAGTAGAAAGTTATTGGAAGGCTCATATGGATTTACTTGGCACTCAAGATGAGCTACAATTACACGATTATAGCTGGCCAATTTTTTCTAAAACACCAAATTTACCCCCACATCATATTCTTCAGGGTGCTAAAGTGAAGAATGCTTGGGTGAATGAAGGATGCATGATTTTTGGCGAAGTGTATAATTCGATTGTTGCTCATCGATGTGTGATTGAAAAAGGTGCTGTTGTTGAAGATAGTGTGATTTTAACGAGCGCATTTATCGAACATGATTGTTATATTAAGTATGCAATTATTGGAGATGAAGTCGTTATTCCGGCGCATACTGAATTGATTGGTCGTGAGGATGAAATTTTACTTGTGACTCATGATAATCTTGAGGAAATACTTGAAACTCAAAGTAGGGGGGATTGAGAGTGAAGAATAAGGCCTTGTGTGTAATTGATGGAACCAATACGTCTCAATCGTTGCAGAATTTATTAAATCAACGTTGTGTAGCCGCCTTACCATTTGCAGGACGCTACCGATTAATTGATTTTGCTTTATCTAATGCAGTGCATTCAGGCATTACGAACGTATCAATCTTTCCAGACGGTGACTATCATTCCTTAAGTGATCATATTCGTTCCGGCAAGTTTTGGGGCCTTGATCGTAAGGTGGATGGCCTATTTTTATTGCCTCCCAAAAAAGAAGTGAGTGCCGTGGCCAATACATTGACATTTGCGAGAATGAGGGAATATATTGAGTATTTTATGCGATCACGGCAACAATATGTTGTGATGTACCATGCGAATATTATTACATCTATTCCTTTTGAAAAATTACTACAATCTCATATTGAATCGAAAGCAGATGTGACACAAGTTTATTATCGAAATCGCTCAGTTGGTATTTTTGTACTATCTCGCGAGTACTTAATTGATTTAATTTTACGGTATGAGATTTCTCCGTATCAGACAGTGACAGATTTAGTCGAAATGTGTGATGGTTTAAAAGTTAATCATTATCACCATTCTACTTATACGAGAACGATTGAATCCATTGTGTCGTATTATCGTGCTAATTTAGATATGTTACATTATGAGTATGGATTTCAAATCTTCTTGTTAGAGCGACCTGTATTAACGAAAACAAAGGACGAATCACCAACGTTTTATAAAAAACAAGCCGATGTTTCAAATTCCTTAATTGCAAATGGGTGTAATATTGAAGGAAAAGTTGAAAATTGTATTATTTTTCGTGATGTAACGATTAAACGAGGTGCGGTTGTTAAAAATTCGGTTATTTTACCAAGGACCATTATTGGTGAAAATAGTATTATTAATAATGTGATTACAGATAAGCATGCTTATATTAATGATGGAGCTCGATTAAGTGGTCAAGATTATGCACCTGTTATTATCGGTAAAGGGCAACGTGTGATGGGGAATAAAGGCATTAGTGTAGCCCAAATTTCAACTGAATGTGTTCCCTTTTATAAAACAGGTGGTTTAGCGGATGTGACTGCTGATTTAACGAAAGAATTGATTAATCAAGGATTAAATGTGGATGTTATTTTACCCTATTTAAGCTCTTTAGCTGAACGTTATAATGAAAATTTAACTCATCAATTTCAATCCTTAATAGCAATTAATGAGTTAGAGATTCCTTATGATGTTTATCGTTATTCAAAAGAAGGGGTAAACTATTTCTTTATTTCATATGGCGAATTATCACGTGAAAATTTATATGGCTATTCAGATGATTGTCGTCGATATGAATTATACTGCTATGTGGCACTCGATTTTATTGAGAAGAGTGGGCTGAAGTATGATGTCATTCATTGTCATGACTGGTTAACAGGACTTGTTCCGTTTTTTATGAAAAATATATTTATGAAGCAGTCTGATCATTTTGCTTATACTAAAACAGTTTTCACGATTCATAATATTCATTATCAAGGGATTTGTGATGTGTCTGATTTAGGGGTTATTTCAACGCTAGCTACGATTCCAAATGAAATTATGCTATTTGAAAAAGTGAATTTTATGAAGACCGCTATTGTAATGAGTGATGAAATTACAACAGTGTCCGAAACGTATTGTAATGAAATTTGTTATCCTTATTTTGCTGAAGGATTAGACCGTTTTATTGTCGCAAGAAAAGATCATCTTCACGGAATTTTAAATGGAATTAACTATGATTATAATAATCCAGCTACTGATTTAAGTATCTTTAAGCGCTACTCTTTTAAAACGATAGAAGTTAAAAAGGAAAATAAAATGCAGATGCAACGTGAGCTAGGATTAGTCGTGAATGCAAATGTACCGATTATCGGGATGGTAACGAGAATGGTAGAACAAAAAGGATTCGATTTGATTTTAAAAGTATTTGAAGAATTAATTCGTGAAGATATTCAGTTTGTTTTACTTGGAGATGGAGAGGCGAAGTATACGAGCTTCTTTAGGAGAATGGCCGAAAAATATCCAACTAAGGTATCTGTTAACATAGGGTTCCATTCCTATAATTCTCAGATGATTTATGCGGGAAGTGATATTTTCCTCATGCCATCACGCTTTGAACCATGTGGCATTAGCCAGATGATTGCACTCAAGTATGGGACCATTCCCGTCGTGCGCGAAACGGGTGGTTTGAAAGATACGATTATTCCGTATAATGAGTTTATTCAATATGGAAATGGATTTGGTTTTGCGCATTATAATGCGCATGATATGTTGTTTACGCTTAAGCGAGCATTAGGATTTTATCGGATGCCAGAACACTGGGGGAAATTAGTTAAAAGTGCAATGGAACAAGATTTGAGTTGGAAAAAATCAACGGAAAAATATATTAATTTATATCGTCATTTAGTAAATGAAGAATAGTTTAGAGGAACTTGTGATTTAATACGGTAAGAGATCGTGTTAAATCATGAGTTTTTTATTTTCAGAATTGTTTCTTAATGAGTAATCTTTAAAATGTTAGGGTTATCATAGAAACAAGTGTTTTATCAAATAATATCGAATCTTCACTATAACAAGAAACGCGTTACATGGGTTAAAACCCTTTATTATCAATGTTTATGTGCTATAATGAGTTTATGAAATGGAAAAAAGTGTGTAACTGTTACATATGTGTTACATAATAATGGAAGGGAGTCATCTCGCTATGGCTAATGTATTTGCTAATAAAAAGACATTTAAGGAAACATTCCAAACACGTGTTGAACAAATTTATGGGATTAAGTTTGAAGAAAGTACACCACACCAACGTTACTTTACGTTAGGAACGCTAGTTCGTGAATATATCTCATCTAACTGGATTGAAACGAATGAAGCAATTGTTGAGGGGAAACACAAGCAAGTTTATTATTTCTCTATGGAATTCTTAATGGGGCGTTTATTAACAAATAATATTATGAACTTAGGAATTCGCCCGGTGATTGAAGCTGGATTAAAAGAGCTAGATATAGAATTAAATGAATTAGAAAAAATTGAAGCGGATGCAGGACTTGGAAATGGAGGTCTTGGTCGTTTAGCAGCATGTTTTATGGATTCAATTGCTTCTTTAGGATTACCAGGACACGGGAATGGTCTTCGTTACCGTTATGGATTCTTTGAACAAAAAATTATCGATGGATACCAAGTTGAAGTTCCAGATAAATGGTTACAACGTGGGTATGTATGGGAAGTTCGTAAATCAAATGAATCAGTTGAAGTTCCATTTTATGGATATGTTAAAGTTGAAAAAATAGATGGGCGTGAAGTTTATACTCATATCCCAGAAGAATATGTTCGTGCTGTTCCTTATGATGTACCAGTTGTTGGAGATATTTCAAATGGAAATAAAACAGTTGATACCTTACGTTTATGGTCATCTGAACCAACTGAAAATGAATATCCAAAAAATATGTCAGCTGTTGAATATGAAAAAGGAGTTCGTAACATCTCTGAATTCTTATATCCAGATGATTCAACAGAAGAAGGAAAAATCTTACGTTTAAAACAACAATATTTCTTCGTTGCAGCGGGAGTTCGTTGGGCAGTTCGCCAACATAAAGAAACATTTGGAACATTAGATAACTTCATGGACAAAAATGTATTACACATCAACGATACTCATCCAGCTTTAATTGTTCCTGAATTAATGCGTATTTTAATCGATGAAGAGGGTTATGATTGGGATAGCGCATGGGCTATTACAAGTAAAACGTGTGCGTATACAAACCATACTATCTTAGCTGAAGCCTTAGAAAAATGGCCTGTACGCTTATTCCAACCATTATTACCACGTATCTATATGATTACAGAGGAAATCAACCGCCGTTATTGTTTAGAATTATTAAATCGTTATGCGGATCAACCACAAAAAGTTGCTGAACTTGCCATTATCGGACATAATCAAGTGCGTATGGCACACTTAGCAATTGTTGGATCATTTAGTATCAATGGGGTAGCGCAATTACATACAGATATCTTAACTCAAATTGAGATGAAAGATTTCAATGAAATGTATCCAGAACGTTTCAATAATAAAACAAACGGTATTACTCACCGTCGTTGGTTATTACACTGTAACCCTGAGTTAACCGCTCTTTTAGATAAAGAAATCGGAACAGGGTATCATACGAATACATTTGAACTTGCGAAGTTTGAAGAAAAAATTAATGATCCAAAAGTTCAAGAGGCCATTGCTTCAATGAAGCATGCAAGAAAACAAGCCTTAGCAGAACGTATTTATCGTGAGCAAGGGGTTCAATTAGATCCAAACTCAATTTTTGATATTCAAGTTAAACGTCTACATGCTTACAAACGTCAGCTATTAAATGCAATGCATATCATGTATTTATATAACCGATTAAAAGAAGATCAAGAGTTCAAAGCTAACTTCCACCCACAATCATTCATCTTCGGTGCTAAAGCAGCTTCAGGATATTACTTTGCGAAGAAAGTTATTAAATTAATTAATTCAATTGCTGAAAAAGTAAATAATGATCCAGATACAAATCAGTTATTAAAAGTTGTATTCGTTGAAAACTATAACGTAACTTATGCTGAATTAATTATGCCGGCTGCAGATTTATCAGAACAAATTTCAACAGCATCTAAAGAAGCGTCAGGAACAGGAAACATGAAATTCATGATGAATGGTGCGATGACAATTGGAACGATGGATGGAGCAAATGTTGAAATTCATGAGTTAGTTGGAGATGAAAATAGCTTTATCTTTGGATTAACTGCTGATGAAGTAAATAATTATTATCAAAATGGAGGATATAATCCATGGGATCTTTATAACTCAGATGCACGTATCCGCCGCGTTCTTGATCAATTGGTTAATGGATTCTTAACACCAGATACAGAAGAATTCCGTGATATCTTCAATGCAGTAACACATAATGGGGATGAATACTTCGTATTAAAAGACTTCGATTCATATGTTCGTGCTCAAGAAAAAGCAAACCAAGCTTATAAAAACCGTCAACATTGGATTGAAATGTCTATCCGCAATATCTCACGTTCAGGTAAATTCTCATCAGACCGAACTATCCAAGAATATGCTGATCAAATTTGGCACGTGGAACCATTAAAATTTAAAAAATAATCCGTAACTTCCTTTTTTAAAAATAAATTTTTTCTAATAAATAAACGTTACATTGTGATAGCTTCCTTTAACTATATAAGTTTAGATAAAAGTTTTTCATAGGCGAAAACTTTTATCTCTCTCCTAGTGAGTAGAGATGATCTATAATTATCACTAGGTGAACAGATAGAAAAAGCCCCTGTAGAACTGATCCACTACAGGGGCTTTTTAAAATACGATAAAACCCCTTCAGATTAAATGAAGGGGTTTTAATTACCAATCAACGGTTACATCGTTATAATATAGAGCAAGATGATACATTGTACTTGGTTCGTTTAAAATAACATAACTCATATTTAAGACTTCAATCGTGCCGTGTTCCTCAATCCAATGATTCACTTTTGTTTCTAATGATTGAGGACTTGAATCGGCAAAAAACTTAATCATATGACCATCTCCTTTGCTATTAGTATGGAAAAGTTTGAGCATTAATATGATAAAACTTAATACTAGTATATGATTAAATGAAAGAAGTCGTGAGAGTGATTATTTCAAGCTTTGATAAAAATCTGTTTTAGCAGTTAGATATGTTTGGTATTGATCGATGTAACGGTGTTGAAGGACTTGAATATTATTAAAATTTTCTTGTATATTTAGCACATAATCTCTCGCTTGAACAGGTTTAGCGGTATGAACGATTTCCTCAAGATTACTAAGATCTTTAATCAGTGTTTCAATTGCTTGAGTTAATGCCTCTAAGCTTGTTAACCTTTCTTTTTCAAGATGACCAAGATCATTATTAGGAAGTTTGTTTAGTGATGCCTTTAATACCTCGGCTAAATTTTGATTCATACGTGATAGAATAGCAAATTCACTTTCGTACGATTCAAATGAAATTTGATCTTGATTTTCAGAAGTGGTTGCTTGTTCAATAATCGTGTTAACTGTTTGATAAAACGTATCAAGTCGTTTTGTAAGAGTAGTGTCTTCGTGAACTAAGGCAGTCTGAATACTTTCATCAATTTTATTTAATTGATTATATTGTTTCATGCCAGGGGTTTGAAAATTAAATCCTATGAAAATTCCGATTGCTGTTAAAATAATAATGGTAATGAGTGGTTTATTTCTCATAAATAATTCCTCCTAAATGTCATCGTTGTGGAAAAAGTTTTTACTAAAGTGATGATTTGGATTATAAGCTAAAAATTCATAACCTAAATCACGATAGTATTCGATAACGCGAGGTAAAACCTCAATGGTACTATTTTTTTCATGGAATAACACGACGAGGTTTTCTTTCTTAGCATTCATTTCCGTATAGTATTTAACATTATCCATGACTTGGTCAGGATTGCTATATTTCCAGTCCAAGGAATCAACATCCCAATCCCAACATTTCAATCCATTATCTTTTAAAGCTTGTACATGTCCATCTTTAAATGTTCCCCCACCTGTTCCATAAGGCGCGCGACATAATTGACTTTCAAACCCATTGGTTAACGACGCGATTAATTGTTGTTCTTCTTTCAATTCATTCACAAAATTTTGTGGTGCTGTAGCCCCTTTGTAAAGATAATCATATTGGTGTGTCATCGTATGCATTCCGATATAATGTCCCTCGTCTAACATGCGATTTAAAATAGCCTGTGAATCTGTATTGTTATTAATTGACGTTCCAAGAACAAAGAACGTAGCAGGAACATGATTCTCTTTTAAAATATCTAATACTTTTTCAGCATTATGAGAAGGTCCATCATCAAACGTTAAGTAAACGAACTTTATATCTTGATTATGCCATTTTTTTATTTCTTTCATTGGCTCAAATGAAACGTAGTCAATATCTTCTTGAGAAAGTGAGAGGTGACTACTTTGAAGTTGTAAATGAATGAGAAAACTTCCAGCTACTAAAAGGATAGCAATCAAACCTGATAACACATAAAATCGTGGTTTATAGCTTTTTTTACTTCTTCGATACTGATTTTTCATAATTTTATCCTCATTTCTTTATGATTGCAAAATTCGACAATTTGTTTTAAAAAGTTTACCTACCAGTGGTAGGTAAAGAAGATGAATGGATTGTAAATTCAGGGAATCCCATATAACCAGGAGCAATGGAGTATTTATCAAAGACAACCACTACATCTCCTGATGAATTAATATAAAAGGTTTGGTTATCAGCAATGCTTTTAAATTCATTTTCATCTTCATGGAAGAATAGTTGATAACCATCTTTTTCTCGATCAACAATTTGTTGTTTAATTTGAGGGTCAATAATCTCTTTATATTGATCACCCAAAATATCTTTAAGCGTCACTTCTTTCCCAGTGTTCAAATCAATATTATAGAAATATTTTTCAGTTCCAACACTCACGTAGTTTTCACTTTTCGTAATAACAAATGATACAAAGTGATCATCACTATACTTAATTTCATAATCAACATTGACCAAAACAGGTAGAAACTCTTGTCCTTCTGTATTCGTGGCCATGAAAGCATCGTAATATTCTTGAGCTCGTTTTTCCGACTCTGCGACACTTAAATTAATTTTTTCTAAAATCTCCTGGTTGATTTGATTTTCAAGTTTTGTATTGCCAGTATCTTTTAATCCCGGAATTTTAACATCAACTAATTTCACTGTATCCTCATGATAGTAACTACTAATGGTAAAGATTTTTGCTAGTTGGCTAATAATAGGAATATCTGAAAGGCTTGCAGCAAAGGTTGGAGAAGTGTTTAGTAATAAAATAAAAACCGTTGAAATAGATAAAAAAATGGCTATGAAAGGAGACCTAGAGTTAATAGGACGGGAGCCCTGAGCCGACGCATAAATAGCCTCATTGACAACATCGGTTAATTCTTTTGGAATAGGAGTTTCATCATAAATTTTTTTGGTGCCTCTTAGTCTATTCATAAAAATCACTCTCCTTGAGTTCAAGTTTTAATAGTTTTAAGGCTTTGTATAACCTCGATTTTACTGTACTGAGATTCAGTTTAGTAATCGTTGCGATTTCTTCTAAAGACATTTCCTCATAAAAACGAAGAATGATAATGACCCTTAATTTATCTGGTAATGCATTGACGTTTTGATACAGATTTAATTCATCTATGTCATATTGATGTTGATATCCCATGACAAAATCAATTTCCTCAATGGCGAGCATTCTTTTATTTTTACGAAGATAGGTCATGCTTTCATTTATGAGAATACGATAAAACCATGTTTTCAAATGGTTCATCTCGCGTAAATTTTGATATTTAGTTAAAGCTTTATATACGGCGTTTGATACAACATCGAGCGCCGCTTGTTCATTTGGAATATAACGATAAGCAAACCGATAAAATTGAGCTTGATTGGTCGTTATAAATTCAACTAGTTGTTTGTATACTTCCTCATCTTGATGTGGTGCCACGGCCGTCGGCTCCCTTCTAACCCTAATTTGTTCCCATTCATTAGACGCATATAAGTTTAAAAAAGTTTAAAAAATTTTTAAAAAGTGTATATTTTTAATTATTTAGAATGGAAAGGAGTCATAGTAATGACCTGTGCTCTTGGCGAATAGGACTAGCTGTTAATGGAGTAGTATGATTTATCCCATGAATTTGCGTGAATCATATTGTGTCAAAATAAAAGACCACTTCTAATGAGTTGAAGTGGTCCCTTGATCAACTATAAATTCAGGAAAACCCATATAGCCAGGCGCAATGTCATATTTATCAAAAACAATGACAATTTGATTTTGCTCATTTAGATAAAATTTTTGATGATCTGAAATGGATTGGAATTCATTTTCATCATGAAAGAATAATTGATTTTCATGTTTTTCTCGTTGTGCAATTTGTTGTTTGATTTGAGGATTGATAATTTCTTTATAAGTAGGGCCAAAAAAATCTTCGAGTGTGAGCATTTTTCCAGTGGTTAAATCGATATTGTAAAAGTATTCTTCTGTTTGAGCACTCAAAAAACTTTTAAATAAGGTTAATTCAAATGATAACACATCAGCATTTTCTTTTTTTATGTCATAAGTCACCAAAACTTCAAGTGGGATGAACTGATCTTCTTTTGAATGAGAGGCCATAAATGCTTCATAATATTGCTCAGACTCATGTGTCACTTCCTCTATTTTAGAATTGACTTTATGTAAGATATCGTTGTTAATATCTTTTTCGAGTTCAGGAAAAGATGTGTTTGAAAGACCTGGAACCGTTAAGTCGATTTTAAGTAGAGGGGACTCGGTGTGTTCTTCTTTGACGGTATTGACGTAGTTGAGAGAGTCCTTGGCATAAATTTTAATCTCACAAAGTAAACACATGGCGATGAAACTTAGAAATAACCATCGTTTTTTCATGGTAATCATCCTCCTTTAACTTTAATTTGTTCGAATTAAAAGAAAGTATACAAAAGAAAAAAAGATGCATAGACATCTTTTTAGATATATGAAAGTTGATAAACGAGAAATCGTTCCCGATGATTTTTATGATGATTTGGAAGCGGGATGTTATGAATTAAGGAAAAGGCTGTTTTGTGCTCTAAATAGTAAAGATAGTCATCAGATGGATAGTAGAAGATGAGTTCAACACATCGTGGATGCTCTTCAAGGGATATTAAAATTTTTTCGATGACTTTTCGAAGGATTTGAATCGAGAAAGGATTAAAAAAATAAAACTTGTTATCGAGTGGATCGATGTTATATTCTTCTGCATAACAGCATAGAAACTTTATTTTCTCTTCTTTTAATGGGTATTTTTTTTGGTAGTTAAGCTGATTATGAATCGCATCCTGATAATACGTTTCATTCATTTCAATGCCAGTCACATAAGCCTGGAATTGATGATGAATATAAAAATTTAAACGGCCCTTTCCGCAACCAAAATCAACAATGTGATCATTTTTAGTTAATTGATAGTGATTAAATAACGTTTCAAGAACGTCATAAGGGGTTGGTTCGTAGCGATGATATTTAGCAGAGGTATGATATTTGTCTTCTCCACTCGTTTGAATATTTAATAAAGTTTCATATTTTTTTTCGTTCATGGTGATTACCTTTCTATGTGGTCTCTTGCCTTTATTGTAGGACTTTATAGGCAATTTATCAAGGTTGGTTTCAAAAAACGACTTTATTTGCCCACTTAAGCGATTAAAGTGATAGTAACTAAGGGGGGATTGTGTGTTATCCATTTTAATAAAGCCAGCATCAAGTCGTTGTAATTTAAAATGTAAGTATTGTTTTTATGAGGATGAGAGTTTGAATCGGAGCCAATCTGATTATGGGATGATGAAAGTAGAAACTCTAGAAGTAATTATAAAAAAAGCATTAGAGTATGAAGTGGATGTTTGTTCATTTTTATTTCAGGGAGGGGAACCCACGTTAGTAGGACTTCATTTTTATGAGTATGTCATCAAGTTTCAACAACGTTATAATGTGCATCACGTAAAGATTATGAATTCGATTCAAAGTAATGGTTTGCTCCTAGATGAATCATGGGCGCACTTTTTTAAACAGCATGACTTTTTAGTCGGTCTTTCGATTGATGGGATTAAAGTAACGCATGAATGTTATAGAGGGAAGAATTTTGATCAAGTGGTGAAGGCAGCCGAGTTATTAAAGCGATTTGAAGTGCCATTTAATGTATTAACAGTTGTGACGGATGAGGTTTGTGAGCAGATTGCAGCGATTTACACGTTCTATAAACAGCATCATTTTAGATATTTACAATTTATACCGTGTCTAGATTCACTTGATAATCACAATTATCTTAGTGTGGACTCCTATACCACTTTTTTAAAGACGTTATTTCAGTTATGGTTTGACGATGCAACGAAGGGAAATTTAATTTCTATTGGCTATTTTGATGATTTGCTACATCTTTTATGTGCAGAGTTTCCGAAGACGTGTGGAAGACTTGGACGATGTGGAATGCATTATGTTTTGGAGGCAGATGGTAGTGTTTATCCGTGTGATTTTTATATGATGGATGCTTATTATTTGGGAAATTTGCTTCAAGATGATTTTGAAGTGTTAAATGATAAACGACGAGACCTTCAGTTTTTAGAACCGATTTTTTCTAAGACGTGCAAGAAGTGCAAATGGTATCGTTTATGTTATGGGGGATGTCGTCGTGAGCGAGTATCACAATTAGGTGTCAATAAGTATTGTCAGGCCTATCAAGCCTTTTTGGAGGAAGCTTATCCGTTACTTCAGTGGATGGCAAATAGGATTTTAATGACTAACATATAGACAAAACTGAGGTGGGGATTTTAGGGTGATATAATAAGGTTAGCGCATACAAGTGGAGGGGGATTTATGCAAAGACCGAATATTGTGTTTTTATTTTGTGATCAGCAGCGTTTTGATACACTAGGTGTGAATGGGCAACCGCTTGATATGACACCTAATTTGGATGCTTTGGCGTTTGAGGGCGTAAATTTTTTACATGCTTATACACCACAACCTGTTTGTGGACCTGCGCGTTCTTGCTTACAGTCGGGATTGTTTGCAACAGAAACAGGGTGTTTTGTGAATGGAATTTCGTTACCAGAGAGGCAGCCAACGCTAGCCAAGTCACTTCGTGAGGCAGGATATGAAACGGCCTATGTTGGAAAGTGGCATTTGGCAACGGATCGTGAACAGAATTATGAGACGGTTGCCATTCCAAAAGAACGTCGCGGTGGTTATGAGGATTATTGGATGGCATCCGATGTTTTAGAGTTTACGTCGGATGGTTACGGTGGTTTTGTTTTTGATCGAGAGGGGAATAAAGTGGAATTTGAGAAGTACCGTGTCGATGCAATGACAGACTATGTGATAGATTACTTAATGAATCGAAATAAAGAAGTGCCATTTTTCTTATTTGCTTCTTATATTGAACCACATCATCAAAATAATCATCATGCTTTTGAAGGTCCAATAGGGAGTAAAGAGCAATTTGCTAACTTTGTAAAACCGGATGATTTAGCAGAGGGAAGTGGAGATTGGGAAGCTCAGATGCCTGATTATTTAGGCTGTTGTCACTCTCTTGATCAAAATGTCGGACGGATTATATCAGTGTTAAAAGAACAAGGTATTTATGAAAATACACTCATTATTTATACGAGTGATCATGGGTGTCATTTTAAAACGATGAAAAAGTATATTAATCCGTTTGGAGCGGATGACTATAAGCGCTCACCTGATGAGAATTCAATACATATTCCACTTGTGATGAGAGGACCAGGATTTTTAGGTGGGGTTATGGAAGTGAAACTCGTCAGTCTCCTTGATTTACCGAAAACGATATTGAGCCTAGCAAAGGTGGATTCAGACTTTATGCAGGGGCGTGACCTTCAAACTATTTTTACGGATGATGAGTGGGAGAATGAAGTTTATATCCAGATTAGTGAAAGTATGGTCGGACGGGCACTTAGAACGGAGCGTTATAAGTATGTAATTCATGCTCCGCATAAAAAGCCGTTTGAAGATTTTGGAAGTGATTACTATGTTGAGGGATGGCTCTATGATTTAAAGAAAGATCCACTTGAGAAGCATAACTTGATTGATGATTTGGACTATGAAGAAGTTAAAAAAGTGTTGCGTGAGAAGATAATGAAGCATGGGAATCGTGCTCATGAGGTGTTCAATATAGTTGTGAATTAAAAAAAGAGTGTCGCCATTGCAGCGACACTTTTTGGTTATTTAACGATAATGTATTGACCTTTACGTGGTCCACGAGATGGAGTATTAACACGATGACCTAGTGCAATACTTGTTTGGAATTCGTATCCATCAGGGAGATTGAATTCTTTTTTATAGTGTTCGAATTTATCACTGTTATTAATCGCCAGAATTCCATCAACCCAACACGCTGCAAGATTTAAGTCTTCGGCTGCGAGTAGGATGTTTTGTGTACACGTTGCAGCGTCAACAATAGGTGTTTTAGCTGTTTTATTGACGGCAACTAAAATAGCAGCAGGAGCGTAGAAGAAGTGTGCTTTTGTGTCTTGATGAATGGCTTGAATATCTTTGTCAAGTTGTTCAACTTTTTCTTTGTTTAAAATACCAACAAGGTACCAAGGTTGTTCGTTTTCACTACTTGGGGCATATAGGCCAGCTTCTAATAATACTTTAAGTTGGTCTTCAGTTAAAGGTGTGTCTTGGTATTCACGATGGCTACTTGATTTTGAGATTGCTTCTAATGTATTCATCATCAATCAACTCCGTTATCTAAAATTTTCTTTGTTAGTTTTAACAATTAAAAGTTAGCTCATGCATGGAATAATGGGTGGAGTGCGAGTTTTGGTTTCATTGACGCTTGAGGAGAAGATTTAGTATAATAAAAAAATCTGTATGATTTTTTTGTCTATAGAAAGAGGAGTATCATGAAAGTTTTTGGGACGGTAAAGGTGATTCCTAAAAAGAATCCACGAGAGTTATATGAACACCAGTTAGAAGCAATCAGTTGTTTAGATGAGATGGATGAACAATCATCTTTTCGTACGCTCGTAGTCATTCCAACCGGTGGTGGGAAAACGTTGACAGCTAGTTGGTGGTTACTTAAAAAGGCGTTGAATGAGGGAAAGAAAGTGTTATGGATTGCGCATCGTCAAATGTTACTTGAACAGGCATTGATGACGTTTAAACAGAATGCATACGCTACTTGTATGCCAACGCGTTGGAGTTTTGATTATCGAATTGTTTCTGGCATTCATGATAAAGTGAGTCAGATAAAAAAAGAGGATGATTTGTTAATCATTAGTAAGGATAGTTTAGTTAGTCGTCTAAATGGATTAAAATCTTGGTTAAAGGATCAAAAAGAAGTATATGTCGTGATTGATGAGGCGCATCATGCACCTGCGAAGTCGTATCAAACTATTTTAAATTATATAGATTCACAGGTTGAACAGGTCAAATTGCTGGGATTAACGGCGACACCTTTTAGGACGGAAGAAAAAGAGTCCGGTATTTTAGCTCAGATTTTTAGGGATGATATTTGCTATAAAATTGATTTAACAGATTTAATTAAGCGTGGCATTTTAGCAAGGCCTCATTTTGAAGAGTGTACAACGGATTTAACTTTTACAGCAACACCCAAAGAGTTACAAAAAATGAAGATTTCCGATATTATTTCCGGGGAAATCGCCACAAAATTAGTCGGACATAAAGTGCGAAATGCGATGATTGTCAACCATTATAAATTGAATCAAGACCGTTATCAACAGACGATTGTGTTTGCGATTAATCGGATGCATGCTCTTGTTTTGAAAACTTTATTTGAAAAAGCAGAGATTAGATGTGGAATTGTGATTTCTCGTGATTTGATGGAATTAGCACATCAAAATCAAGAAGTTATCACTGCTTATCAACAGGGAAAAATTCAAGTTTTAATTAACGTCAATATTTTAACTGAGGGGATTGATTTACCTTGTACAAAAACGGTCTTTTTAACTAGACCTACGGTTTCGAGTATTTTGATGACGCAAATGATTGGTCGTGCATTAAGAGGAGAGGTCGCTGGAGGCACAAAAGATGCGTATTTAGTTAGTTTTGTAGATGATTGGCAGGATCAAATTGCGTGGATTAATTCAGAAAGTATTTTTTATCAGTCTACAGATGTGATGGATGAGGAGCAGGTTTCAGAGTCTTTAAAAGTAGTGGAGATGATTTCGTTAAAGCAACTTGAGCTATTTGCACAGATGCTTGATGATAGTGTCGATACGAAAGAACTTGAGAAGATTCCATTTATTAAACGAGTCCCACTAGGTCTTTATAATGTGACGCTTGGGAAGAAGAGCCATCCTGTTTTAGTTTACGATAGTACAAAAAGACGCTATGAGCATTTGATTAAGCAATTGCCATCCTTTTTTGAGTATCATCAGATTAACGAAACTAGCTTATCAAGAGAGAAACTGAAAGAGTTAAGTTCGATTTGTTCGAGACGTTGTTTCACAGGTGAAATTGTTCCGGCTTACGATGAACGAGATATTATGGCGATTTTAAAATATTATGCGAAGTATCGAGTGAAACCGCCTTTTTTATCATTTGATGAACTCGATCGTGAGAAAATTGATCTTAAAGCGGTTGCCACCTTTATTATTGAGCAGGATCTGACTCGGTCACAGCAAGTAAGTTATATTGATGAGCTGTGGAATGATGCGACGAAGTTGTATTCTATTTATTTTCATAAGAAGTCCTTTTTTATGAGGCAGTTAAATCTTGAGTTAAGACGCTTGATGAAGGAGGGAATTAGAGGATGATGTATACACCAAAAGAAGTGGCACAGTTTTTAAGGATTTCTGATTTTCCGTATTCAAAAGAACGAAAAATCATCCACATGATTTACTCACAGGAAGCTTCAATTTATGAAAGGTTGGTGGATGTTGAGCTTGAATTATTAGTTGAAGGACGCGAATTAATTAAAAATCAGGAGGAGGCTTTGTGGAGTTTTTTCAAGGTTATCAAGTTGCGGCTTGTGTACAATGAAGAGTGCGAGTTTGTCCGCATTAAGCTTCGAACTGTCTTAAAAGAGTTTGGTTATAAGCGTCGTAGTGACAAGTTGATGAGTGAAATTCAGTTGATATTGGATACTTTAGAATTAGACACATTTTTGAAGGGATATGTGGGGTGTGAGTTAAAGGAAATCGATTTAGATGACTTTGTGATGATTAGGTTGCAAAATAAACATTAAGAGTGGAATAGTTATGATAGAATACAAAAAGATAGGAGTGAACTTGATGTATAAGAATCAAATTAAAAGGTATCAGCCGATAAATGAACAAGAAGTTCAAGATCAAAAGGTGATGCTTGATTATATAGAGGCATTTTCTCACAATCTTTTAACACGTGAAAATGAATTTGCACATTTAACAAGTTCTGGTTTTATTTTAAATGAAACATTGGATAAAGTTTTAATGATTTATCATAATTTATATCAAAGCTGGGCTTGGACAGGTGGCCATGCAGATGGAGAAGCTGACTTATTAAAAGTTGCGATAAAAGAGGCAAAAGAGGAAACTGGCGTGGTGAATATTCGTCCTCTAAGTGAGGAAATAATGGCGCTTGATATTTTGCCAGTTTGGGGACATATGAAAAAAGGTCAATATGTTAGTTCACATTTGCATTTAAATGTTTCTTATTTATTAGTCGCAAGTGAAGCCGATATTTTAAGAATTAAAGAAGATGAAAATAGTAATGTTGGGTGGTTACCGATTGATGAGTTAGCATCGTTTTGTGATGAACCACAGATGTTACCTGTCTATGAAAAACTGGTGAATAAATCAAAAAAATTTACAAAATAATCTACAAAAATGAAGGGGGATTATTTAATTAATCACTTTTTATTTTTTATATTTTTGTTAATTTTTATGTTAATTTGTTGATTTGATGGAAAAAAATGTGTATAATCTGGGTGTAAGTGAAAAGGAAAAATAGAGAAACAAATGTATGAAACAGGTATCAAAGGA
>NZ_JAGAVR010000124.1:0-30721 GCF_017941855.1 Turicibacter sp.
CAAAGAAATGCGGGTGTAGTTTAATGGTAGAACTTCAGCCTTCCAAGCTGACTGTGAGAGTTCGATTCTCTTCACCCGCTCCAATAGCGAATAGTGCACTCGAAAGAGTGCTTTTTTTGTGCGTCAAAGAGGTGACTGAAAGATTATATTAGATATTAAGTTAACTTCATTTAATACAGGTATTGATATAATCTAGTAATATCTCTAATCGCTAAATGGTATCTTTTAATCAGCATGAGAAATATGAATTATAATTTTAATATCAGACTCAAAGTACATCAGATCTTGAAGGATAATCTTTTATCCTTACTACAACAAGAACTAAGAGTGATTCTAGCTACATTCATATGCTATTCAATAGTATTATTAAGTAGTGAGCTAACCTAGTTGAAATGCTAAATGACATTATTATTATTTTCCAAAATAATAATAATGTCATTTAGTGTTAATAGTGATGTAATTTAAAATAACTAGAGTAAATTTTAAATTACATTAAGGAGATGCCAGTTAATATATCTTTATAATAAATAAAAACACACTGTATGATTTACAGTGTGTTTTTATTTATTATAAAGAGCCTATGTCTCCTTTTTCTAATAGGTAATCTTCTAAAATTAAATTATTCTCATAGATATATGTAGCTGCATCCACACCGACATATCTTAAATGCCAAGGTTCGTATTCATATCCTGTTTCTGCTGTTCTCCCTTGTGGATAACGTATAATGAATCCAAATCTATGAGCGTTTTCTGCTACCCATGCACCTTCTTTTGATTGACCAAAAGTCTGAGATAAACCTTCATTTACTGATTTTGCCGTTATATCAATTGTTAGACCAGTTTGGTGTTCACTATGACCTGCGCGTGCACTATAAGAATCTGCATATTGTTGACCATTAGTGGACACATAATTATTATATAAATTAACTTGGGTTTTATATGAGCGATAGCCACTACGTGCAATTAATGCATATCCTTTTTCTTGATTAGCCGCACTAAATAGTGATGAAAGAGCGTCTGCAGCTACTTTTCTTAAGTAGTTAGCCTCATTATTTGTATCTGGTCGATATAAAGGAACATTGAGATATACTAAATCACTTGGAATGTAATCTGAAGGTAATCGATAGTTTTTATTAACTAAAACTAATAAATTATCTGGATGTGCTACTTCTACAGTGTCTTTATAGAAGTTTGTTTTTACATTTGGATAAAGGACATAGTTTAATGCATATTGTACTGAATAATTACGATTACTTTTTAAAATATTTGCATAAGTTTGCATAGAATCGATATTAAATTTTGGAGAAGATGTAAGCTGTTCCAACGTTTCATCAGGTAAATTAAAAGAGGCTAAATACTCACGTTGCTCAGTCGAAAATCTATTAGGTATAGATCTAGTTTCTAAGTTGCTAACAATCAAACTATCATTAAGGTATTCTATTGTTTGAGCTTGAGTAGTAAAATGAGGTTTATTTAAGATGGTAGCAACATAAATAATTGATGTAAGTAAAATTAGACTAATGATTGATAATCGAATTAGTATTAATTTCTTTTTTTTTCGTTTGATTACGACGTTTTTTTTAGCCATTTTTGTTACTCCTTATTTATCTAATTTGAAGAATCTATAGTTTTTTTATTTTAATTGTAACTTTAAATAAATCCCCGTCCTGAGATAATTCAAAAGTAGCACCATGTAAATCTAGAATTGATTTTACAATTGCTAATCCTAGTCCTGATCCTTCAGTATTACGAGAACTATCTCCACGTTTAAATCGTTCGGTTAACTCTACTATATCAAATCCTAATTCATAATTCGATATATTTTTTAAAGTTATGACAATTTCTGATCCTTCATATAACATTTCTAAATAAACACGAGTCCCTGATTGAGCGTATTTTATAATATTACCAAATAAATTTTCAAATACTCGATACATCTTTCTTCCATCACAGTAGGCATACATTTGTGGAGCTGATGTTTTACTCCTCAAAATTAATTGATGTTCAATAAACTTATCTTCATATTCAGCAATAGACTGATGCATTAGAGCAACTAAATCAACTTGTTCTTTATATAATTCAACAGCCCCACTTGCCATCTTACTAGCTTCAAATAAATCATCGATTAAAACTTTAAGACGCTTGGATTTATTATCAATTATTTGTAAATATTCTTGTCTTTCTTCAGCAGTAATATCTGAACGTTTAGCTAAATCAACATAATTTAAAATGCTTGTTAAAGGTGTTCTTAAATCATGAGATACATTTGTTATGAGTTCTGTTTTTAGTCGTTCGCTATTCGATTGTTTTTGATTAGAAAGAATAAATCCTTCTCGTATAATATTGATGTTTTTTGCCATATCTGGGATTAATCCTTGGCCAGAAATGTGGATATCAGATGTAGATTTCCCTTGTGCCATTGAATCTAATGAATCGTTGATGACCTGAATTGTTTTACAACTTCTTTGAATTTTAAGTAAAACAATGAGTGCTAGAACAAAACTTATTGCTCCAACTAGTAGGAATGCAAATCCATCAATAATTGATGTTCCAATTATTATTCCCCAAAGGCCGATAAAGATGGTATACATTAAAACTTTTGTAAAAACTTTACGATAGATAGGGAGATTTCTAATATCATCGATATTAGTGCTGTAAAGACCATTCTCCCATTCCTTTTTTATGATAGATGGATTTTTAAGAAGATAGATTAATCCTTTAAATTGAAGGATAAAAACATAAATTAATAGGAAAATAGATGCAAATTTAGTGATTGTATTTAACCAGTGTGAAAACATATACTGTATATTCCAATAACCAAATACAGTATAATCTTGTAACAATATAATGGTCCAAATAAATAAAATCACTTTTATTTCAATGGGAAGAGTTTTATATTTTGCTTCTATCCACTTTAATTGTTCGGGTAGTTGGATAGATGTCGATTGTATCTTCTTATAGTAATGGTATAAAGGAAGTAATGAAATCATTGTAATTGTAAATCCAATAACGAGGAATATTTTATTGTTAGTGTATTGTTGATAACTTTGGAGAATTGTAGAATCTCCCATAGATGCTTTAGGAAGATATAATGTTCCAGTTAGACCATAGTTATGAGAATTATTGTTTACACGCGCAAAATTATCCTGGTTATTTCCTTTGTAAGGAATTTGAATAGTGTTTAATGTAGGAACACTATCGCTTGGTAGGTTGCTATATGTTGCCCCATTAGTATCGGTTAATTGATAATAAAAAGCGTCTTTTTCCGAATAGTTATAATTTTGATATTCTTGGAGTAACTGTTGATTTTTTTCATACTTAGAAAATTGGATTAATTGTTTTAATTCTTCATCAGAAAGAGAAGTGATTGATATTTGCTCATCTGTATTTTCATTGTATAAATAGTTACTATATTGATTCGAATTTACTTTAGCATCTAGTATCTCTTCTTTTGATACTTCAATACTATCTAATGGGATGCTAACCTGTGGTAATTGAATTTTGATATCATAAAACCAGTGTAAGAAGTCATCGACCTGTGAAGCATATTGACTAGATTCAAAATAATTCAATGGAAATAGGTTATTTATATTTTGGGTCACATAAGTGAAAGATAATAGAAAAATAAAACAGCAGACTAAAAATTTTATCCAATTGTTGTGAAGAGTCTTTTGTTTTATAGAAGAATTTGTTTTTTCAGACATATACTCAGCTCCAATCTATAGTTTTATTATGATACTAAGATACCATCAATATCTTAACAATTAGTTATTTGATTTCTTAAGAATTTCTTAATAAAAAAAACATAGTTCTGAAACTATGTTTTTAAGGTTTAAGTTGAGGGGAACGATTTATTTTAACTTGCTTGTTTACATCCATTTTAACTAATTTCTCATATCCTTTAATAGCTTTTTGAATTTTTAGTATTGCTTGTTAAATGCCTTTTGGGATTCTTTAGATTGAGGTGCATTTAGTAGACCAATATTATAGCTAATAAGGTAGCGTTTTGTCCAGTTTGATGAAGTTGGGATTAATTAAATACGAATGATAACTGATTGAATTTTCTGTTGATGCTACACTAGTTTCTACACGATCATGAGTAGATTCTACGAATGACTTAAGAAAAGAACGTAACCTTTTAACTTAATTCCTTCTCAAAGAAATAGTATATAGGATAAATCTAAGATTCGATTTTATATCCAACACCCCATACTACTTTAAGGTATCTGGGTTCTTTAGGATTAATTTCGATTTTTTCACGTATTTTTCTAATATGAACAGCAACTGTATTTTCTGCATTGTATCCTGGTTCATCCCATACTCGTTCATAAATATCGTTAATTGAGAATACACGTCCTTTATTTCTCATTAATAAGCTAAGAATTTTAAATTCGGTAGGGGTTAATCTTACTTCTATATCATCAACAAATGTTTGTTTAGTTGATAAATTAATACGAAGCCCATTAATTTCGATAGTGTCTTCGTCAGTTGTTTGTTGATTAGATGACTTAGCCCCTAACATTAAATAACGTCGTAATTGGCTTTTAACTCGAGCCACAAGTTCCATCGGATTAAATGGTTTTGTAATGTAGTCATCAGCTCCAAGTGAAAGCCCCATAATTTTATCTGTATCTTCTGATTTTGCAGTTAACATAATAATTGGGACGTTGGAGAATTCACGAATTAGACTAGTGGTAACAATTCCATCCATTTTCGGCATCATAACATCCATTAAAATTAAGTGAATCTCATTGGTCTTCATTAAATCTAGTGCTTCTTCACCGTTAGAGGCCATGATTGTTTCAATTCCTTCACCACGTAAATAAATACGAATAGCTTCGCGAATTTCACGTTCATCATCAACAACTAAGACACGAGAATCTTTCATAATATATTAATCCTCCTTCATCTCATTTTAAGTTATTATACCTTAATTAATTTATTTATGGCAAATTAATCCTAGATACGAGGATAAAAGAGTAAAGTTTTATTGGTCAACAAGGTTCATCTGTTCCCCGCCATATTCAATACCACAGGCTTTGCCGATTCCTTGATAAAGGATAATATTGCGTTTGGTATCAAGTAATGTCATTTCAATTTCACCTAAAAGAGTTTCTTCAACAAGAGGAACCATTTCACCGTCTTTAGGACCATAGCATAAAACAAAATCATGCGGGTTAGTTTTAGTTTTTACAACAAGGTGTAAATGTTTCCGAGTCGCACATAAAATAATATCTCTATCGCAAACATTTAACGTAATAGAGCTTTTGTTTATGCTTGTAAAAGAATAAAAATTATTATCAACTGTTACACCTATGATAAAGCCCCTAAATTCCTTTACAAGTGGGAAAGGGATGGTAGCAAGAGAGCATGTAAGAGTAGCGCGTTGATCATTGAAACTGTTACTTTGAATCCAGATCCACGATTTTGGAAAGCTTTTGCCCCAATTTTTTTCGATATAGTATTTTCCATTACTGAAATCGATTAATTTTCCATTCACTTTAAGGTGCCCTTCTTCAATCGTTCCATCTAAAGCACAAACCTGACTGTAACATTCCATAAAAGAAAAGTGATTATAAAAACCCATACTTCCTGGATTAAATTTAGTATCGGGCCATTTTGTTCGAGGACTAAGGAATAGGACTCCCTTAATTTCTTCTTCAGAATTTAGAAGTTGAACATTAATTTTACTAAGGCTGAATTCATTTAATCCAATGTTGATCTTTAAATGACGTGGATTTGAGTAGAATTCATTTGTACTATAACGAAAATATTGATAACTATGATCAATTAAGTTGACGACTTGAATAAAACAATGATGATCGAGTGGATCTTTCCCCCGGGAAATTCCAGGAATAAATGCTAAGGCGTAAGTGGCCGTACTATCCACAATTTTAAAATACCACCCCTCAAAAAAATTAGTGTATTGATTTTGGCCATGATATAAATCAGGATTTATTTTCATTATTACCTCTCCATATAATAATTTGCCATTGCTAAAAAAGAGATTTATATTTTTTTTATTATGTGTCAAAAAGTAGATTTTTAAACCATTAAATGAAAAAAGTTGCAAGCCATGAAGGAACAGGATATGATGGGATTAGATAAGATGAAAGGATGATAACATGACTTTAAAATTTGATGAAGTTTTCTCCATTATGAAAAAATCATTTCCACAAGAGGAAATGAGAAATTACGAAGGACAAAAAGCTTTATTAGAGCGTGATGATTATTTTATTAAAACTTACATGCATGAAGATGAAGTTGCTGGTTTTTGTGCTTATTATAAGTTTGATAATTTTATTTATATTGAACATTTAGCATGTAATCCAGAGGTTCGAGGACTAGGAATTGGAACGAAACTAGTTCAACAGGTTATAGCTGAAGATGAAAATCTAGTGGTTATTCTAGAAGTTGAACCGCCTGTTGATGAACTGACAAAAAGACGTGTTAGATTCTATGAAAAATTAGGATTTAAATTAAATCCACATTATCATTTTCAACCATCTTTAAATGAAGGGATGGATGGGTTAGAATTAAAGATTATGTCTTCAAATACTGAATTATCAGAAGAGGCGCAAATTAAATTTAGAAGAGTTTTAAATGAAAAGGTGTATGGGGTAGATAAAGATTTATATATTTAACAATTTATATGAATAATATCCATAAAAATACAAATATTAAAAGAGACAATTGAGTCTCTTTTTTTTATATCATGAGGTGAGTTAGATGTTAGATTTGATGAAACAATATAATGATAGTATAGAGAAGATGATTAAAATCCTAAGTTTATTAGTAGGAATCTGTTTTGTTTGTATGCTATTTATTTTTGAAATTAGCTTTTCTGATGAGGAATTGAAGTTTTTTTTAATTCTTGGTTGTGTTTCGCTTTTAACAGGGATTGGGTTTATGGTTAGTAAGATTAAAAAAGAAGTTTTTGATTGTATGTTGTTTGTGATGACGGGACTGTTTTTAGGAATAGTTAGTGGAGGTGCATATTCACTGATTTTTATGATGGTTTGTTTGTTTATTACAATTATTTATGGACGTCGTGCTGGATTATTAAGTAGTTTTTTATGTTCAGGTATTCTTTTGTTTTTAGAAACTAATTATTTTGGGAGCATTAGTTTGTTGATGGTGAGTTATTTTGTAGGGGGATGGCGTGATTATTTTTATCAATCTCGTGATTTTTTAACAGGTGTGCTGAGTGAATCTTGTTTTGATGAGGTGTTAGAAAGTTTTATTTCTAATAATCGGATGTTTTCATTGATTTTTGTTAGGATGGATGATGAGGGGGATCCACAGGTAGAAAAGAAGATAGCACGCATATTAAATAGTCAGTTTACGTTTAGATATGGATTGAATGGATTTATGGTTATTTTGCCGGATGCAGATAAGGGAAAATCGGTGCAATGGCTTGAGGAAAGAATTTATGAAATCAAAGAGGTTGAGTTAAAGAGTGGGATTGTGTACTACCCTGAGGATGGGGTGAATTTAGTTAAGAAGGTTGAGGATATTGTAAATAGTGAGGAATGTTTACATCGGTATGCATGGATGATGAGACATATGAATGGGATAGATAGTGATGTGGTGACGGCGATTAAGATGTTGATGGGATTTTTGCGTGTTTGGGATAGTTATACGTATGGTCATGTGATGCGGGTTGTTGAGTATAGTCAATGTCTTGGACGTGAGCTTGGAATCAGTGATGATGAGGAAAGTCTTTTAGTTTGTGGGGCTTACTTACATGATATTGGGAAGCTTGATATGGATCAGTTTATTTTGAATAAGCGAATGCCACTTGCAGAGAATGAGTGGCTAAGATTGAAGTCTCATGTTGAACAGGGGGTAGAACTGATTCAGTTATTTGAGGAGTTAGCTCCGTTTAAGATGTTTATTAGACATCATCATGAACGTTTTGATGGACGTGGATATCCTTCTCGTTTAGAAGGGGATGAAATTCCATTTTTGGTTCGAATTTTAGCAGTAGCGGATAGTTTTGATGCGATGACTTCAAAGCGATCTTATAATCACCCAATGAGTTATAAGGAGGGAATAACTGAACTTCGTCGATGTAGTGGAGCTCAGTTTGATCCAGTGGTTGTTGAAGCTTTTGCGAATGTGATTGAAAGGGAATATTCTTTTGGGAATTGAAGATATTAAAGATGAGGTGAATACTATGGATAGTAAAGAGTTTCATATTGCGAATTTAAGTGATGATAAGTTACGTGAATTAAAACGTGTTGAGGCGGAGTTGTCTGAAAAATTTGGAGCAGATTTAGTTTTAATTGCATGGCAAAAAAATTAAAGGATTAAACTGTAAAGTTTAATCCTTTTTTTGTGTCATAATTTGAATTTTATTGTTGGAAAAGGTTGATAACTTCAATGGTTGGAAGTATACTTATTAAATCAAAAGTAAATTTTAAATAAGGAAGGTAGAAATTATGAAGAAGAATACTGGAAATCTTGGCTCGTGTAGCTCTAAAAATTTAGGAGGAGTTTTAAAGTTTGTGATTCCTTCGTTACTGGGTGTATTTTTATTTATGACACCTATTTCTATTGGTGGAGAGATTACGATTCCTGTTGCGGTTTTATCGAAGTGGGTTCAATCGACGTTTGCAGATGTATTACCGATGGTTTTATTATTATTAGTTATGATTACAGCGGTTGGAACATTAGTGACCAAGATTTTTTCACCGAAGTTTATTATTAAGAATGATTTTTTAAATACGTTGTTTAATGTAACACCTGTTTGGTTTGTTATTCGTATGTTAGCGACTGTATTTATTGTGATAGCTCTTTATGAGGTGGGATTTGCACCGATTTATTCAGGAGATACAGGCGGACTTGTTTTATATGATTTATTACCGATTTTATTTTCTGTCTTTTTATTTGCAGGGTTATTCTTGCCGTTATTATTGAATTTTGGATTGTTAGAGTTTATTGGAACGTTATTATCTAAAATCATGCGTCCTGTCTTTAATTTACCGGGGCGTTCTGCGATTGATTGTATTGCTTCCTGGCTTGGAGATGGGACGATTGGTGTTTTATTAACGAGTAAGCAGTATGAGGATGGTTTTTATACAAAGCGTGAGGCAGCTGTTATTGGAACAACATTCTCGTTAGTATCAATTACGTTTAGTTTAGTCGTTATTGATACGGTTGGACTGAGCCGTATGTTTTTACCTTTCTATTTTACGGTAACCGTGGCGAGTTTAGTGGCAGCCATTGTTTTACCCAAATTACCACCTTTATCGAAGAAGCCAGATATATTCTTTGATGGAACTCCAAAAGAAGATGATGAGGTTATTCCAGCGGGATCAAGTAGCTTTTCACATGGTTTAAACCAGGCTATTAAGAAGGCTAAGGGGCAGGATTTAGTTAAGGTTGTTTTTGTGGATGGATTTAAAAATGTTTTAGATATGTGGTTAGCAGTTATTCCAATTGTTATGGCGGTTGGAACGATTGCATTAGTGGTAGCAGAGTACACTCCATTATTTAAAATTTTAGGATTACCATTCTATCCAGTTTTATGGTTATTACAGGTTCCAGAGGCGATGGCAGCATCTCAAACGCTTGTAGCGGGATTTGCTGATATGTTATTACCATCGATTTTAGCTTCAGGGATTGAGAGCGAGATGACTCGATTTGTAGTCGCAGCTGTTTCTGTTTCACAGTTAATTTATTTATCTGAGGTTGGAGCATTGTTGTTAGCATCAAAAATTCCGGTAAGTTTAAAAGAATTATTTATTATTTTCATTCAACGTACGTTGATTACTTTACCTGTTATCGCATTAATTGCACATTTAATTTTTTAATTTAAAGCTCACTTTATGTGAGCTTTTTTTGTATGTATTTTCAGGTAAAATCCAAAACTAATATTGAAAACGATATTTTATGTGGCAGAATTGTATAAAATGATTAGTTAACTAATAGTTAGTTGACTAATCAAATAGGTAGAAGTAATATAGAATTAGATTAAAGCGAGGTGACATGATGGATAGTAATGAAGTAAGAGATTTAGCAAAACTGTTATCTCATGTTATTCGTCTTCAAATGGTGACTGTACATAAGCGAATGGAAGAACAGGGTTTTTGTCGTTCACAGCCAGGAATTATTCATGTTTTAAGTAAACATGATGGAATGACACAAGTAGAGTTAGCAACTAAATTGAATGTAACGCCTGCTACTATTAGTGCGATGCTAAAACGTATGGAGCGAGATCAGATGATTGAGCGACGTCGTAGCCAAGAAGATCAAAGGGTAACACATGTTTATTTAACTGAGCATGGAAAACAACAATCAGATGTGGTTGAGAAAATTTTTGATGAGATGAATCAAAAAGGGTTTGGTAATTTTACTGATGAAGAGTTAAAGCAAGCTAAAAATATTTTCCAAAAGTTAATAGACAATTTGGGTGATATTTCATGTCAAGGGAGGTATAAAGGATGTTAAAATTATTTAAAGGTTTAAAGCCTTATTGGTTAATGGTTGTTGGAGTATTAATTTTAGTATTTATTTCAACTATGACTGACCTTGCATTGCCAGATTTAATGTCTGACATTGTCGATACTGGGATTGTTCAAGGGGATGTTTCGTACATTTTAGGACGCGGAGGAGTAATGCTTGCTGTTGCTCTTTTAGGAACAGTCTGTATTATTTGTAGTAGTTATCTTTCTTCGCGAATTGGGATAGGATTTAGTCGTGATTTAAGAAAGAAAGTATTTGAAAAAGTTGAATCTTTTTCACTGACTGAGGTCAATACTGTCGGAACGGCATCGTTAATTACAAGAACAACAAATGATATCAATCAAGTTCAACAGGTTACCATTATGATGATGCGTATGATGTTAAGTGCTCCGTTAATGATTGTTGGAGCATTGATTATGGCGCTTCGTAAGGATGTTGGGTTATCAACGATTATTTTAGTGGTTATTCCAATTATCGTTGTTGTTATTGGTGTTATTGCCAAGTTTACAATGCCAATGTTTGAAAAAATGCAAAAACGTATTGATAAGTTAAATCTTGTTGTTCGTGAAAATTTAACAGGGATCCGTGTAGTACGCGTATTCAATAAAGTTGATTTTGAACAAAAAAGATTTAATCAAGCAAGTTCAGATTTATCACGTGTTGCAACGACAGCTAATCGTTTAATGGGATCTTTAATGCCATTAATGATGTTAATTTTAAATATATCAATTGTTGCTGTTCTTTGGTTTGGTGGAATTCGTATTAACGAAGGAAGTTTCCAAGTCGGTGATTTAATGGCGTTTATTCAATATTTGACTCAAGTTCTATTTTCAATGTTAATGTTGACGATGATGTTTGTGTTAATCCCACGTGCTCAAGCATCGGCTGTACGTATTAACGAAGTATTAGAGATGGAATCTCCAATTCAAAATCCAGCTAATGGAGCACAACCTTCATTAAAGGGTGTTGTAGAGTTTAAAAATGTTGCGTTTGGATATGAAGGAGCAGAAGAACATGCGATTTCTAACATTTCATTTAAAGCTAATCCAGGTGAAATAACGGCGATTATTGGTGGAACGGGATCAGGTAAGTCAACTTTATTGAATATGATTCCTCGCTTCTATGATGCGGCTGAAGGAGAAGTTTTAGTAGACGGAGTCAATGTTCGAGAGATGAATCAAGCTTTATTACGTTCAAAAATCGGTTATGTTCCACAAAAGGCTATTTTATTTACAGGAACGATTCGAGATAATATTCGATATGGTAAAGAAGATGCGACTGATGAAGAAATTAAGCATGCTTTAGATATTGCCCAAGCAACAGACTTCGTTTCTAAAATGCCAGACGGATTAGAATCACCGATTGCTCAAGGTGGGACAAATGTTTCTGGTGGGCAAAAACAACGTTTATCAATTGCTCGCGCTATTGTTCGTAAGCCAGAAATTTATTTATTCGATGATAGTTTTTCAGCATTAGACTTTAAAACAGATGCACAGTTACGTGCAGCATTAAAGGCAGAGACAAAAGAGGCGACAGTGATTATTGTTGCTCAACGTGTAAGTACTGTTATGGATGCCGATCGTATCTTAGTTATGGATGAAGGACGCATTGCAGGATGCGGAACACACGAAGAACTTTTAGCAACAAATGAAATTTACCAACAGATTGTTGAATCACAACTTAAACAAGGAGAGGAGGAATAATTATGGCGGGACCTATGGGACGTGGCCCACATGGTGGAGCAACTGAAAAAGCAAAAGATTTTAAAGGAACGTTATCACGTTTAAGTAAGTATTTAAAACCTTATCGTGTAGGTTTAATTGTTGTAATATTAGCAGCCATTACAAGTGTCATTTTCTCTATTGTTTCACCTAAAGTAATGGCGAAGATTACAAATGAATTATTTCGCCCAATTCAGGAGTTAATGACTGGAGTTAAAAATCCAACTCCGATTGATTTCAGTTATATTTGGAAAATTATCTTAATTTTAATTGGATTATATGTTTTAAGTGCGGCCTTTAGTTATTTACAACAGTTTATTATGGCTGGTATTTCACAAAAAGTTGTCTATGACTTACGTGAAGAGATCGATCAAAAGTTAGCTAAACTACCGTTAAAATTCTTTGATTCACATACACATGGAGAATTATTAAGTCGTTTTACAAATGATGTGGACAACATTAGTGCGACATTGCAACAATCAATTACTCAAGTTATTACTTCAGTAACAACGATTATTGGGGTATTAATCATGATGTTATCAATTAGCCCGTTATTAACATTGATTTCGATTATTGTCGTACCTCTATCGGGAATTTTAATGATGCAAGTTGTAAAAAAATCTCAAAAATATTTCATCGGTCAACAACGTACATTAGGTGAATTAAATGGTCACATCGAAGAAATGTATACAGGTCATAATGTTGTTAAAGCATTTGGCCATGAGAAAAAAGCTATTGCAGAGTTTGATGAAGTTAATGATCGTTTATACGAAGTGGGATGGAAAGCTCAATTTTTATCTGGATTAATTATGCCAATCATTAGTTTTATCGGAAACTTAGGATATGTATTAGTGGCTGTAGTTGGTGGAGTTTTAGTTACAAAAGGACGTATCTCTATTGGAGATATTCAAGCTTTCATTCAATATAGCCGTCAGTTTACTCAACCAATGGCACAAGTTGCACAGATTTCAAATATTATTCAGTCAACTGTAGCATCTGCAGAGCGTGTATTTGAATTATTAGATGAAGAAGAGTTAACGGCTGAAACAGCTCAACCAGTAAAACTTGACAATCCTCGTGGTGCTGTTGAATTTAATCATGTTAAATTTGGTTACCGTGAAGATAAAATCTTAATTCAAGATATGAATATTAAAGCTGAACCTGGTCAAATGGTGGCTATTGTAGGTCCAACTGGTGCAGGAAAAACGACATTAGTTAATTTATTATTACGTTTTTATGAAGTGAACGATGGACAAATCTTAATTGATGGTGTCGATATTAACGATATGAAACGTAGTGATTTACGTAAGTTATTTGGAATGGTCCTTCAAGATACTTGGCTATTTAATGGAACCATTCGTGATAATATTGCTTATGGAAAAGAAAATGCAACAGATGAAGAAGTTATTGCGGCAGCTAAAGCGGCACATGCTGATCACTTTATTCGTGTTTTACCAGATGGTTATGACACAATCTTAAATGAGGAAGTATCAAATATTTCTCAAGGTCAGAAACAGTTATTAACTATTGCTCGTGCTTTATTATCAGATCCTGAGATTATGATTTTAGATGAGGCTACAAGTAGCGTTGATACTCGTACTGAGTTACAAATTCAAAATGCGATGAAAACTTTAATGAAGGGTCGCACAAGCTTTGTGATTGCTCATCGTTTATCCACTATTCGTGAAGCAGATATCATCTTAGTTATGAAAGATGGCGATGTTATTGAACAAGGAAATCATGATACATTAATGGCTGCAAATGGTTTCTATGCTGACCTTTATAATAGTCAGTTTAGCAACGAAGAAGAATAATCAAAAAGGTAAGTAATCTAAGTTGATTACTTACCTTTTTTAGAGTTATTTTGTCGGAAAAATAGGAATGATATATGCTCTTTTTAGGAAAAATTGCGATATAATAGGAAATGAGTAGCATATCTTATGACCTTATCTTTAAGGAGGGGGACCCATTGATTTTTGATACGCATACCGATATTTTATATAACATCGTTGCAAAACGATTAAAAGGTAAAAGAGGTATTGTTGAAGATTACCATATTCCAGAACAGTTAGAAGGTAACATAACAGGGGGAATTTGGACGTATTTTACAGATGTTGAGCATTTATTATGCGATGATTTTGATAAAGCAATTGGATATATACTAGAGGAAGTTGAACAATCACCAGATGTTCAGATTGTTAAATCACAGGATGATTGGGCTGATCATAAGGTAAATGTAATTCTTGGGCTTGAAAGTTTAGCACCTATTCAGGACTTAAATCATTTAAAAAAGATATATGATTTAGGATTTAGACATGCCATGTTAACTTGGAATGAAGTTAATCATTTTGGTTGTGGAGCTTTTGCGGATAGTGATACTGGTTTAACAGATTTAGGATGTCAGGCAGTAAAGTTAATGAATGAGCTTGGGATGGTTGTCGATGTTTCTCATGCCAGTATTAAAACGATGACTGATATTTTAGATGTCACAACTGAGCCTGTTATTGCTTCCCATTCGAATTGCTATGCTTTAAGAGGGCATCGACGTAATTTAACGGATGGCCAAATTAGAGGGATTGCAGAAACCGGTGGTGTGATTGGGGTTACAGCTGTGCCTGATTTTGTGCATTCAGATGAGTATACAATTAAAGCAATGGTTGATCATATTGATTATATTAAGAAGTTAGTTGGCAGTAAGTATATTGCGTTAGGTTTTGACTTTATGAACTATTTATCAGAAGATGGCGTGAATGCCAACTTATCAGACTGTGGTAGTGCAAAAGAGGCACAACTTATTATTGATGAGTTGATGAGTCGAGGTTATAGTAGTATGGAGATTGACGATATTACGCATGTAAATGCTAAGAAAGTCATTAATCGTATTTTGAAACAATAAGGAAAGGCTAGTCGTTTATTTACGACTAGCCTTTTTAATTAGTTTTTTTGAAAGTGGGATGATAGCACCTAAGCAGGCTACACCGATAATCACGCATTTAAAAGCTTTAAAGAGTGGATGTTCATCAAAGTAAAGTTGATAGATGTTCATTTCATCTTCTTCGCCTACAAAGGTGAATTGTAGCTTTTGGACGAGATTTTGGGATGGGATGTTTTCATAGTGACATTTTGCAATAATGGATTTGACTTCTCGATGAGTCATAGCCCAATCAATTAGGGCATTAATAGCTTCTGTTGCGTATCCTTTGCGGCGTTTAGCTTCGATTATTTCATATCCAATTTCGATTTCACCCTCTTGATTTGGATTTCCCTTGTATCCACCATCACCAATGACTTGGTTTGTTTCTTTTTCAATAAAAATCCAAGATGTAAATCCGATTTTTGGTGGCATGAAAAGGTAGAGTTCATCTTTCATCCACGTTAAGAGTGTGCGATTATCTTCTGTTAGCCACTTCGCTGTTGAAAATTCTGTTATTTCATTATTTAGTATTTGCCCGATGAGTGTGTCCGTTAGTGGGTATAAAATGAGATGTTCTGTTTCGAGTTTCATGTTAAACTATGCTCCTTCGATTTTTACTTAATTCTATGATAGCATGAAATGGGTGTTATTGATGATTGTCTTTTTTGATTGTGATGAAATAATTGTTTCCATTATTGCATCCAAAAGAACTTTTTGTGATTTTAGGAATAATGAGTGTTCCTACGAGTATTCCTAAAATAAAGTAATGAGTTTTAACTGGAATTTTTTCTTTTCGTTTCATGTGTTAGTCTCCTTTTCTATGTGTTATACAAAATGTATGACCCAAAGGTTAAGAGTATGAAAAAAAGAGCCTGTGGCTCTTTTTTTAGTAACGGTTAAATTTAAATAGTTCAAATTCTTTTGGATTTTTACCTGTATAGTCTTGTGAGATTAATTTAGCCCCAATTAATGAATAAAGGATTCCATTTGATCCAAATCCTAAGTTAAAGTAGGCTCCAGGGTAATCAGGGTGTTTACCGATGAATGGAAGTCCGTCTTTTGTGTCAATAAAGATTCCGTGACACCAAGAATCTGTTTTGATATTTTCAATTTGTGGGAACATACGACGAACTCGGCGTAGTAGTTGGTGATATTGTTGTAATGCTTCAGGATCACGATCCCCCATTGTGGCGATTTCATCTTTTTCGTTTTTGATTTCAAGATCTTCTCCACCGATAATAATACAGTTATCCATTGTTGGACGAAGATATGTGTATGGTTTTTCATCATTTCGAATTAGACATTCTTCTCTCCATCCATTTAGTGCTGATACCGGTTTTGATACGATTGAGAATGTACGACTAAGTGTATAGAATGGATCTTCTTTTTTAAACCACGTTAAGGCATCGTAACCTGTACAAATTGCTACTTTGTTTGCTGTAATGGTAAAATCATTTTCTGTTGTTAGGATGACTTCACGTGATGATAAATTGTAGTCAACGACTGTTGTTTGTTCAAAGACTTGAAGACCTTTTTTTACATTATAGTCGATGAGATCACGTGTGAATTTTACAGGGTCCATGATAGCACCACCATAATGTGAGAAGATTCCAGCTTCAAAATTAAAGCTAAAATCCTCTTTATTATTTTCAGGAGTGAAAAGTTCGCAATGAATTCCGATTGCTTGACGAGATTTACATTCTTTTTCCATGTAATCTAATTTAGTCGGATTTTCAGTATAATAGAAGCATGGTTTGAATGAGAAGTCACATGCACTGTTAATTTCTTTAACGATTTGACTGATTTCCATTACAGCTTGGTATCCAAATAAAAAGGCCTGTTGTGCCTGTGTTTCACCAATTAATGAAGAAAGTCCTGTTAAATCGTTATCGATTTCGTATTGTAAAAGAGCTGGTTCTGCGCTTGTCGCATTCATTGCGATTGTATTTTTTTCAATTAAAGCGCAACTGATGTTTTGTTTCATTAGATAATGTGCCGTTAGTGCACCTGTTATCCCACCGCCAACGATGACAACATCGGTTTTTAAATCATGTGTTAATCTAGGATAAGGGACTGTTTCTTCGTTTTTTCGTGTCCAGATTGGACTATCACCTATAATTCTCATAAAAATCACCTCAAAAAAAAAAACTAAAATTAGTTTGAGTTAAAAGTATATAAAATATTTGCACAAATTACAAATAGTATAAGCAAGAATTGGGAAGATGGAAAAAAATACTTGATAAAATTGCTCATTTTGGAAGCTTTTGAAGTGGATTTGAAGAAAAAATAGGCTTTTTTTATAATTGATACGACGTTTATAGGTTAATTTAATTTTTTGGTGATATAATATTAAGTTGAGAAAGTAGATTGGGAGTTTTAGGAGTGATGCTATGAAGTCGGGTTGGATGAAGGGGACTGTGATTCTGACTGGAACGGCCTTTTTTGTGAAGCTTTTGAGTTTGCTTTATAAGGTGCCTTATCAGAATCTAGCTGGAGATGAAGGTTTATATGTGTTCCAACAGGTTTACCCCTTGATTGGTATTTATACAACGTTGAATGGGATTGTTTTACCGACGATTATTTCAGAGTTGTTGTTAACGTATGGATACAGTGAGGATATTAAGCGATACATCAGAAATTCGTTATGGTTTTTTGGATTAGTATCGTTTGGATGTTTATATTTAGGAAGTAATGTAATTGCATATTTAATGGGAGACTTACAACTGAGTCTTTTAATTAAAGTGGTAGGATTGGCCTTTTTATTAGTTCCGACTTTATCATATTTACGAGGTGTTTCTCAAACAAGGGCAGAGACCATTCATGAAGTTGGATACTCGACAACGATTGAGCAATTAATTCGTGTAATGGCCATTGTGTTCGCCTTGTTTATGTTACAAGAACAGAGCGTGTATCGATTAGCTTATTTTGCTTATTTAGGTGGATTAGCCGGACCTTTAATGGCGATTGCTTATTTATGTTTGAAGAAGCCAAAGGATCAACCGCAACAGTTTTTAAAGTTAACTCATCGTCCGCATTTCTTTAAGAAAAGTGTGTTTTTGTTTTTAAGTGCCGGAATTTTAATTATTTTTCAATTGATAGATAGCTTCTTTGTATTTAACTCACTTGTGGATAGTGGAGTTCCAGCTCTTGAAGCAATGAAATTAAAGGGAAGTTTTGATCGTGGATTACCAATTGTTCAAACAGCAACAGTCTTTACGAGTGCGATTGTCTCTTCAACGATTCCTCAGATGGCCGGTCTGACAGATATAAAAAAACGTAAGAAGGTATTTAATTTTGCGTTATTCTTAGTTCTGTTATTATCGATTCCTGCCTGTGTGGGATTATTTAGTGTGGTAGATGAATTGAATATTGCTTTGTTTAAAGATAATAGTGGAGTAGAGGCGCTAAAGATTTTAACGATTCAAATTTTGTTCTATCCGTTTATTTTCTTAAGTACGGCTGTAATGCAACAGGAGGGGCAGTATTCGAGGTTAGTGATGTCAGTATTAGCGGGTATCCTAGTTAAGATTGGATTGACCGCCCCATTAACGATGGAGATGGGGATTAGCGGAGCTGCTATTTCTTCTGTAGCGGCACTTGGAATTATGGCAGTCATTAATTTATTCCAATTTAAGAAGATGATTTATCGCCAATCTATTTTAACGTTGATTAAGGTTTTGTTTTCAACGCTTGGACTTTGGATGACGCTGGATTATTTAGGACCACAGATTCCGACGATTTTATCGGGAATGGATGATGTGCGAATGTATAATGTGATTTCATTAGCGATCCAAGTGATGGCTGGTGTAACTGTTTATGGATTGATAATGGGAATTTTCTTGATGACGACTAAGGTAGCGGGAAAAGGTGCGAAACGACGTAAAAAGAAAGCGAAAAATGTAAAGAGTATAGCAAAAGTATAAAGATAGATGAAATAGCTTACTCTAATGATGAATGATTATTTCAACAATTATATATAGGTCTAGATAAAATTTTTACAGTTGAAAAACTTTTAATTGGACTATAGGATATAGGGTCTAAGGACTGAGATTGAATAAAAAAATTAAAAAATATTTCTGTTTATAATAGAAAGGGGCAGCATGAATGATTTACATTGTAGGACTTGGAGCAGGAGATGAGTCTCAATTAACGCTAGGCGTTGTGGCAAAATTAAAGTCTGGATTACCTTTATTTTTAAGAACGAAAGAACATCCAATGATTAATTTTTTAGAGGAAAATGGAATTGAGTATCGCGCATTTGATGATATTTATATTAAGCATGATACATTTGAAGCTGTTTATGAAGAGATTATTGAAATAGTAAAAGAGGAAGCTAAAAAAGGTGACATTATTTATGCAACTCCTGGTCATCCATGTGTGGCTGAATATGCAGTAAAACGATTATTAGCTGAAGCTGAAGCTGTTGTTTTAGGTGGGCAAAGCTTCCTAGATCCAATGTTTGCGGCATTAGCAATCGATCCGATTGAAGGGTTACAAGTGATGGACGCCTTAGATTTTGACTATGAAGCAATAGCTCCTAAACAACACCTAATTGTTCCACAAGTATTTGATCAAATTACAGCTTCAAACTTAAAAATAGATTTAATGGAAGTTTACGACGATGAATATGAAGTATGCATTGTTCGTGCAGCAGGAAGCAACATCGCAGAACTAAAATGGGTAAAATTATACGAACTCGATCACAACTTCAAACTCGACAACCTAACAACAATCTATGTACCACCTCTAAAAGGCTAAGACTTTATAGAGCATTTGGTTGTCGAAGCTGGATTGAATAAAAAGCTGAGATGCGGGCTTAAATCACAGTAAAAGCCAAAAATTATGTAGGATAATCGTTAACTAGGTAGTAATAAATTTTAAAGGTGACACAAAAGATAAAGTAACGAAAGGAGAATAGATATGCGTTTAGATAAGTATTTAAAAGTTTCACGCTTAGTGAAACGCCGTACGCTAGCTAAGGAAGTAGCGGATAAAGGGCGTATTGAAATTAATGGAAAAGTGGCCAAATCAAGTACAGATGTTAAACTTGGTGATGAATTAACACTTTATTATGGAAACAAGATTTTAAAAGTACGTGTAACTGATATTAAGGATTCAACTAAGAAGCAAGATGCAGCTTACATGTATGAAATCATCTCTGAAGAACGCATTGAACGTCCATCATTAGATGAAGTAACAGGAATCGAAATATTTGAATGATAAGAGTAAAAGGCTGAGAGAGACGGTTAACTGCGAACAAAAGTTGACATTCACCGAAGTGCTATGTGTTGAGCACAAGAGTGAATACAACTTTATGGAGGAGTTGTCTCTTGGAGCTAGATTGAGTAAAAAGCTGAAAACACCGATTAATCCTACGTAAAAGTCGTATCGAATGCTATTGACTCGCTTTATGAGTCAATAGGCATTTGAAGACTTTATAGGAGGATTGGTGTTTGAAGCTGGATTGCGAGTAACCCTAATTAACCTCTTCTACTCCATACAAAATAGGTAGAAGGGGTTTAATTAGGATAAATGGTCTTATAATCTCAAAAATTCGATTAGACCGTCTAAAAGGCTGAAAACCCCTTTTAACTTATAAAACGTGAAGCTAGTTAATTAAAATAGGCTATCTCCTAATTTGGAGGTAGCCTATTTTTTTGAAATCTCGACAGGTATTTTCTAAGGATTAAGAATTATGGTTGATTAAGTTTTTTTTCATCGGATTTTTGCATTTGAATTGAGTTAGGATTCGCTATTATTTTACGATTTTTTTTATTATGTTACGGATTTTTTTGAAGATGTCGGATATCATCGGACGGTTATGATATTTTTTAATATGTAATTTGGAATATTGCCTTTATAATTTAGTCAAAAGGGAGGCATATGTTATGAAGAAGTTTTTAATGATGGTGATGATGTGTTTATTAGTAATGGTAACGGGATGTAGTTCAAATCCAAAGACTAATGAAATAGTAAATGAAGAACCAGAAGTTTTAGAGGAAGTAGAAAAAGAGGAACATCCAGTTGAAGAGGTAGCGGATGATATAGAAGAGGTTTCAATTAATATATTAGTACCAAGTGGTTCGACTGCTATGGCGATGGCTCATTTAGCAAGTGAGTTACCAGAACTTGATGAAGGAGTTAAATGTATTGTAGAGCCGTATGTTCAAGGTAGTGATCCGTTATTAGCGGCTTTTACTTCTGAGACAGCTAATGTGATTGTAGCGCCGACTAATTTAGGAGCAACGTTGTATCAGAAGGGGGTTCCTTATCAATTAGCAGCAACGATTGTTTGGGGGAATTTGTATTTAATCAGTAGTGAACCTATGACAATCGAGGAGTTGTCTGGTAAAACCATTACGGCGTTTGGTCAGGGAAGTACTCCTGATATTGTCTTACAAACGGTTCTTAAGGAAAAAGGATTGTTAGATTCAGTTGAGATTGAGTATTTGAATAGTGTGACTGATGTTCAGTCGATGTTTGCTGCGGGGGAAATTGAGATAGCGGTTATTGCGGAACCTTCTTTATCGGTTTTGAAGACGAAGGTTGAGAATGCTAATTTGGTAGCTGATTTTCAAGAAGAGTGGAGAACTCTTTATGATGTGACGTCTTATCCACAGGCGAGCCTTTTTGTTCACAGTGATTTAATTGAAAATAATCCAGGAGTTGTGGAGTCACTATTAGCACAGGTAGCGGCAAGCGTTAATTTTGCAAATGAGTCTCCGAATGAAATGGCGATTGAGGCTAATGCAACAGGGCTTGAAACGCCTGAAGCTATTATTGCCGCCTCTGTTCCTAATTCACATTTAATTTTTAAAACGGCTAAAGAGGCGCAGGATGAGATTAATTTATATTTAGAAAAACTTTATGAGTTTGATTCGAAAACGATAGGTGGAGCATTACCGGATGATGATTTTTATTATTTAGATAATGATAAATAATTTTTGGAATAAATGAGGTAGATTTGAACATATTATAAACGGTGATAACTTGAAATTCGGTTTGGTAGCCGACTTGTTTTGTAGGGGAAAGACCACCTACCAAGTTATTGTCACTTAGCACTTGAATATGCATTTCAATCTGTTGTTTAACTTAACGTTCATCAGTTATTGGTGATTTTTGTGAATTCAGTTTGAGAGCATTATTCGAGTGCTTTTTTTATTATTAGATGCACTGGGGGGGAGTACATGAAAATATATACTGTTATTTCGATGTTTATTGTTTTAGTCGTTTATGAATATTTTTCATTTTCGGTTGGAAAGCCATTAATTCTCCCATCTGGTGAATCTATTTTAATGGAGATTTTTACGATTATAAGAGGCACAACATTTATTGAAATTATTTCAGTCACAGTTGTTAGGACGCTTGTAACTTTTGTGTGTATTTTAGTTTTATCTTTAGTTGTTGGCATCTTAGCGGGTTATTATAAAGTAGTTGCGGCGTTGTTAAATCCGGCGATGATATTGCTCCGGACGATTCCGACGGTTTCATTAATTTTAATTCTCTTAATTTGGTTTGGTCGTGATTTAGGACCGACGATTATTGTGGGATTAGTTATTTTTCCTATTATTTATGAGTTGGTAGTCGGATCAATTAAAAAGGTAGATAGTGATTTGAAAGATGTGTGTCTATTATTTGGATGCACAATATTTGAAAAGTTTTTTGCGCTTTATTATCCTAATTTAATTTATGCTTTAAGTAGTGGTGTACAGGCAACGCTCGGTCTTGCTTTTAAGGTGATGGTAATGGCAGAAGTTATGGCTCAAAGTCGGATTGGAATTGGACAGGCACTTAATTATGAGAAGACGTATTTAAATATGGCTGGAGTTTTTGGATGGACGATTATTTTAATTTTGATTGTGATGATATTTGATTTTTTAATTAGTATGATAATGAAGTTTTTATTAAGAAAGTTAGAGTAAATTAACAAAAAACTATTTTAATTGATAAAAAGTGATTTTAATTTCAAAGAAATCTGTCATTTTGTTAGAACAACGAGTGAGATTAAGCATAAAATAAAAGGTAGAAACAATGACTTCTTTTCCTTTAGTTATATTTGTTGTTAATATTACATAACTTTTATTGATAACAGATAATGGAGGGAAAAGAGACTATGAACATTTATGAGAAAGAATCGTACATGAAACAGAAGCCAAGCACTTTACTTGGTCACCACCAGGTTATGATGAAAGAACGTAAATTGATGGATGTGACAGGTATAACCAAGTTATTAAGTTTTGATAGTGAGTTGTTTACTATTGATACAACAATGGGGATTTTAACTGTTAGGGGAATGGATTTAGAATTGAAAAATCTTGATCTTGAAAAAGGAGAGCTATCGATTATTGGGTATATCACTGGATATGAATACGATGATTTTCAAACAGTGGGGGAAGACTCAAAAGGAATCTTTAGCAAATTATTTAGATGAGTCTAAATACACAATTCGCCTTAATGATTCATGCTATTTTGTACGGAATTTTTATTGGAATAACGTTTGATTGTGTGACGATTGTTAAGAATCAATTGTTTAACAAAATCGTCCAAATAGCATGGATTATTCTATATTGGACTATCCAAATCCCCCTCACATTCATATATATTTATAATGTTAATGAAGGTATTTTTCACCTGTACATATTACTTTTCTTAGCTTTGGGTGTTATTCTATATTATAAGTTTATGAGACAAAATCTGCATCATGACCTCGAAATGTTGGGAGAAAGCCTGTTTATTGTAGCAAAGTTCATTAAAAAATTGGTTATTATCCTAGTTATTTCACCCATTATGTTTATTTACAAGCTTGTTTCTGATATAATAATTGTGTTTCTTAGAATTTTAAAGCTTATATTTTACACTCCTTTTGCTAAGTTAGGAATTTGGTTTACGAAGAAAAAGAAGGTGAGACGACGTGGCAAGAAAACTAACACTAATAACGAAACAGAATCGAAAAATTAGAAGAAAACAATTTTTCAAACGCTTTTTAACACTGACTGTTTTGGTTGGAATTATGGTCACTACTGGTTATTTTATGTATACAGAGCGTCTTACTAAACTTTCCGAAGCTAAAGCACTACTTGCTGAGTATGAAGAACAATATTCAGAGTTATCTGAAAAAGAGGAATATTATCGCGATGAAATAAGCAAACTTGAGAATGAAGACTATATTGCTCAACTTGCCCGCGAGAAGTATTTTAAATCCGAGGAAGGTGAAATAATCTTTAAGCTTCCAGAAGATTCACAGGAATCAAACGAAAATTAATTAATATAAATATTATGAGGAGGACTGTCGATTTTTATGTCAATCACAGCTGGTCAAAAGTTAAACGGTAAAATCACGAGTGTTAAGAAGTTCGGTGCATTTGTGGAATTAGAAAATGGTAAATCAGGACTTGTTCACATCAGTGAATTATCTGAAAAATTCGTAGAAAAAGTTGAAGATGTTGTTAGCGTTGGTCAAGAAGTAACTGTACGCGTTAAAGAGGTAACACCAGAAGGGAAAATTAACCTTTCAATGAAACCTGCACGTCCAGAAAGACCTGCACGTCCAGCTTTAGACTTAGACAAGGCAATCACTAATTTCTTAAAAGATAGCGATGAGAAACAAACTAGTCTTAAAAAGAATTTAAAAACTCAACGTCGTCGCTCTAACTAATTAAGACGATCTTAGTTTAAAATATATATTTAAACTCCACTTCAAATCGAAGGGGAGTTTTTTTATGCCTAATTAAAAGGAGATGGATATCCATCTCCTTTTAATTAGTATTCTTTTTTAGTGACAATTTTAACTGATGTCATATATGATACGTAGCTTCCAGCAATCAGAATAAGGGTGGCTATTATACAGATGACTGGTAATAGAGCATTCAATTGTTCTTCTGATGGGAAAGGAATGCCTGTTAAAGCTAAGACTTTACTAATAATAAGGATTAAAACGGTTGGAATCGCAAAGATAGCTAAAAGCATGATGCGGCTACGTTCTACTCCATATTTAAAAATAAGAGGAAGTAGGATAAGAATCATGAGAATCATAATTCCTGTGCTTCCAATTATTGAGGCGACCAGATCCCCAAGTATAAAGCTCCCTTTAAAGAGGCTAAGTAGAGAAGTTAAAATAAATGAGAAAACTCCCCCAAAAATAATAAAAGAAATTCCTAAAATATATTTACTTAAAACAAGTTGCTTTTTGGTAATAGGTAACGATAGAGCGTACATATTCCATTTAGAGTAATCATCGTATGAGAATGTTGTAAGGATTTGCATTGCAAATAAAATGGTAATCATGCCAGAAAGAAATGTTGGATTTAAAGTTGAAAATAAGAGTGTGTAGAATAGACACATGATAATGATTGTTTTTAAATTTTTACGCAAATTTAATAAGTCTTTTAAGATAAGTCCTTTCATTATTTCATTCCCCCGATATAAATAAGCATTAAATCTTCGATACTTGGCTGATCCATAATTAGATTTCGGTATTTAATCTCCATTTTTTGTTTATCTTTAACGAGTATTTCATAAATTTGCCCAGTTTTTTTGCTGTGGATAATATCTATTGGATCAATTTGTGTTAGTTCTTGCTCACGACATTTAATAATGACATAGTCATTTAATAATGCATCTTTTGATTCGGAAAAAATGATATTTCCTTCATGGATAAACGTAATATAGTCTGCTATTTTTTCAAGATCAGAGGTGATGTGGCTTGAAATTAAGATTGAATGTTCTTCATCTTGAATGAAATCTAAGAAGATATCTAAAATTTCATTACGTACAATCGGATCAAGGCCGCTTGTCGGTTCATCTAAAATTAATAGTTTGGGATGATGAGCTAGTGCGGTGGCGAGAGATAATTTCATCTTCATTCCACGAGAGAATTCTTTAATGATCTGATTTTCAGGAAGTTTAAATTGCTTCAAATACTGATTAAATAGGGGAGTGTCCCAATTTTGATAAATATTTTTCATCATTGTATTAATATCTTTAGCTTTTAATTGATCAGGAAAATGACTTTCATCAAAGACGATTCCGATTCGTTGCTTAATTTCTAGTTCATATTTTGAATGATCTAGTCCAAATACTTCGATTGAACCACTATCTTTATTAATAAGATTTAAGATTGATTTAATGGTGGTACTTTTCCCAGCTCCATTTTCTCCAATTAAACCAACGATGTAACCTTTAGGTACAACTAAATTAATATTATTGATTGAAAAATTGGGATAGTTTTTAGTTAATCCTTTCACGTTAATGGCGTGTTCCATTTTTATACCTCCTCATGGTATAGAACATTTAAGATTTCAGTTAATTCTTCGTAAGAGATACCACAGCTTTTTGAAAGTGAGACAGCCTTTGTTAAATAATCTTCGATTTGTCTTTGTTGTTCTTCTTTAAGTAGATGGGAGTTGTGAGTCGCAACAAAACTCCCTTTTCCTACAACCGTTTCAATGAAGCCATCGCGTTCTAAATCTTCATAGGCTCTTTTTGTTGTAATGACACTGATGTGTAGAGTTTTAGCTAAGGCTCTCATTGAGGGAAGGGCATCGCCTTCTTGTAAAGCCCCGGTCATGATTAGATTTTTAATCTGAGATGTTATTTGTTCATAAATTGGTTTCTTACTTGAGTTGCTTATAATGATTTCCATTGCATCACCTTTGTTATATTGTATATACAGTATATATACAATATATTATTGCTACAATAAAAAGTCAATAGGATTTAAAAATTTGTTTACATTGGTAATAGTGGGTGTTATAATCCAGATTTGTTGCATTTAAGGAGAAAAAAATTCAATAAATAATGAGGAGAAGAAGATGAATACGTTAGAGATTGATAAAAGAAGTTCATTGTTTAAATTAACATGGCCTATATTTATCGAGTTAGTGTTACAGATGTTGGTTGGAAATGTGGATCAGTTTATGATGAGCCAGTATTCTGAGAACTCTGTTGCAGCAATTGGAAATGTTAATACGATTATGAATTTTGTGACGATTACGTTTAGTATTGTAACAATGGCTATTACGATTATGGTTACACAATATTTAGGGTCAAGGAATAAAGAAAAGGTATCTGAAATTTATACGGTTGGAATTTTTACGAATTTAATTTTTAGTTTGATTATTAGTGCAGGATTATTTTTAGGCAGTGACGCGATGTTTAATGCTTTAAAGATGCCAACTGAATTAATGGCTGATGCTAAAGTGTATTTAAATATTGTTGGAGGACTGATTTTCTTACAAGCTTTATTTATGAGTTTCTCTGCAATTTTTAGAAGTAATGGTTTAATGAAGCAGGGAATGTATGTTTCAATTATTGTGAATGTATTAAATATTGTTGGAAATGCTCTGTTACTTCCTTCAATGGGAATAGCCGGAATTGCAGTTTCGAGTGTATTTAGTCGCTTTATTGGAGTTATTTTAGTGTATCGTGTATTTGTTAAAAGTGTTTCGGGGGATTTACATATTAAATATTTAAGGCCATTTCCCCGTGAGACGTTTAAACAGTTAATTCGAATTGGGTTGCCTGCTGGTGGAGAAAGTGTGGCGTATAATGTTTCACAAATGATTATTTTAACGTGTGTGAATATGTTAGGAACAATCGTTATTACGGCGCGTGTTTATGCAAATATGATTGCGTGGTTTTCATTTTTATATTCATCGGCTGTTGCACAAGCGAATCAGATTATTGTCGGGCATTTAGTCGGAGCAAAGGAAGAGGACGCGGCATATCAACGTGGGCTTAAGACATTATGGCCGGCAATGGCAGTTACACTCGGGGTATCAATTACGGTTTATATGTTTAGTGATGTGATTTTTGGGATTTTTACGAGTAATCAAGAAATTTTAAGTTTATTAAAGACTATCACGTTCATCGAAATATTTTTAGAATTAGGACGAGCTGTGAATTTAGTTTTGGTTCGTTCAATGCAAGCAGCGGGAGATACGCAGTATCCGGTCTATGTCGGGATTTTATCGATGTGGGGTATTGCGACGCTTTTATCATACGTATTCGGTATTGTATTAGGATGGGGACTTCCTGGTATCTGGATAGCGATGGCTCTTGATGAATGTGTCCGTGCAATTATTTTCCTAGTTCGTTTCAAACGTGGTGGATGGCGAGGAAAAGCTGTTATTTATTAATATTAGAAAGGTCACTTTATCGTAGATAGAGGGACCTTTTTATTTGGACAAAATTTAACATTTAATATCAAAATTTAAAAATGAGCATTTATTATATGCAAGTTTGAGATTTTTTATTCTACTTTCTACTTAACGTTACAAAGGTTTTAACATCAATTACTGCCGAGTGCTGTAAAACAAAGTCAAAAGGCTGAATAATTTTTAAACTCTCTGACGAAGAGGTGCTAATTCTGTCTTTCAAAAGACTAAAACACTCCAACAAAGTGACAAAATATCAACTTGCAGGGTGGTAATATAGGCTTACGAATTGAGCCCGGGGGGACAATTGGTTATTCTGTAGGAGGAGAGATGTTATGGAACTTGTATCGAAAATGAAAAAGACATTTTCGCCAAGACCAAAACGCGAGGCTAAAGAGAAGTTGAATATTTATACAATTAGCCAGCTATTCAATCAATTGGTTAACTTTCAACAGTTAATTAAATCGATGTATGAATTCATTGGTCATGGTCAGTTGATTAAAGTTGATGTCATCATGGATTGTATCCGTATGGTGATTGATCAAATGATGCAATCAATCATGTATGATCGTCATGATTTTGAACTTCAACTTAATCGTATTAAGGAGGAGCTTGATAAGCTTCATGTGCGGTGTGCAGATATTAAGATTAAGAGTTTATATCCTAGACTCATCAAGATGGATTTAGTTATTAATTCACCCCCGAAAGAGTTGACGCTGTTGTCCATTCAAACGATACTAGAGAGTATAATGAATGAGCCACTTCGGTTAATTGTTGAGAAAACAAAAGGTAAACAAACAAAAATTAAAGTTTATTCATCGAACTTATTTAAAATTGATCACGCTGTCTCCTATGTTGGAAAAGATGGAAATAAAATTTCAGGTGATAGCTATATGTATGAGAATTTCAGTAATGGTCAAACCTTTATTGCAATAAGTGATGGAATGGGAAATGGAGAAGCTGCCCATAAAGAGAGCTCAGAAGCTCTTAAAATTTTAAAATGTTTGTTAAGTTTTAATATCCCTGTTAAAACAGCCATCCAAACCTTACAACAATTACGACAACATTCCAATACAGAGGAACGATTCTTTTCGTTAGATATTTGTATGATTGACCGAGAAAGACAAAGAGCCATGTTTTATAAAAACGGCGCAACCCCAACATTCTTAGTGCGTGATCATCAAATAGAACTAATCAATTTAGCTCAACTACCCGTTGGAGTTATGGTAGATCAAGTAGTCGACCATGTAACGTTAAATTTAGAAGATAATGATATTTTAATCATGTGCAGTGATGGAATCATTGAACAGTATGGAAATATCGAACAATTAAAACAGACAATTTTATATCAAGTTGACAAAACGCCAAAAGTATTGGCTAAGAGTTTGTTACAACTAACCGTTAATAAAAATAAAGGAAAAATAAAAGACGATATGATGGTATTAGTCGTTCAATATCGTAGACAATCGATAGTTCAAGCGCAATATGCATCATAAAACTTTAGCAAGATAGATAACAGGAAGATAGATGAGATTTCTTTATGGCTGGCAACATAAAAGAAGCTCGTCTATCATCTAAACTAATTAATTTTATCTGTTTTCAGTGAAATGTTGAGTGTTAATACATGTATCCAATGGCAATGAGGTATTTAAATTTGTGTGAGGCAAGTCATTAGCCTTAAAAAATGACAATAGGTGTGTAAAAAATCCAGAAAAAAGTGTGTGTGTAAATCAAAGTGTGCGAGGCAAGTTGCTGGCCTAAAGCAGTGACAATAAGTGTGTGTAAAATCCAGAAAAAAGTGTGTGTGTAAACAAAGTGTGTGAGGTAAGTCATTGACCTAAAACAATGACAACGAGTGTGTAAAAAATCCAGTAAGTTAAAAGTGTGTGTGTAGATCAAAGTGTGCGAGGTAAGTTGCTGACCTAAACAGTGACAACGAGTGTGTAAAAAATCCAGTAAGTTAAAAGTGTGTGTGTGTAAACAAAGTGTGCAAGGTAAGTTGCTGGCCTAAAGCAGTGACAATAAGTGTGTAAAAAATCCAGAAAAAAGTGTGTGTGTAAATCAAAGTGTGCGAGGCAGGTCATGGGCCTAAAACAGTGACAACGAGTGTGTGAAAAATCCAGAAAAAAGTGTGTGTGTAGATCAAAGTGTGTGAGGTAAGTTGCTGACCTAAACAGTGACAACAAGTGTGTGTAAACAAAGTGTGCAAGGTAAGTTGCTGACCTAAACAGTGACAACGAGTGTATAAAAAATCCAGTAAGTTAAAAGTGTGTGTGTAGATTAAAGTGTGCGAGGCAAGTCATTGACCTAAAACAATGACAACGAGTGTGTAAAAAATCCAGTAAGTTAAAAGTGTGTGTGTAGATCAACGTGTGCGGGGCAGGTTACTGGCCTAAAGCAGTGACAATAAGTGTGTGTAAAATCCAGTAAGTTAAAGTGCGTGTGTAGAAAAAAAGTGTGTGA
>NZ_JAGAVR010000125.1:0-76974 GCF_017941855.1 Turicibacter sp.
AATAAAAAAAGCATGAGATAAACTCATGCTCATTGATCGAGTAAGCCATAGGTTAAAATATAATCTTCTAATACCCAATCATTTTCATAAATTTCAGAAGCCACCTCTACGCCAACATAACGCAGATGCCAAGGTTGATAAGTATATCCCACTTCTGCTTCACGATTCTCTGGATATCTAATAATAAATCCAAATTCATGAGCATGTTCTAACACCCATTTTCCTTCTTCAGTTTTAGCAAAATCAACCGATAAACTTTGATTGACACTATCACTCGTAACATCAATTGCTAATCCTAATTGATGTTCACTATGTCCAGGTCTCATACTAATTTTTTCTGCATATTCCATTCCCATTTCATACAGATCTTGTTCATAATTTTTTTTCTGTGTTTCATAGGAAATGTAACCTGACCGTAATAAAAGCTCAATCCCTTCCTCTTTTGCCGCTTCAAAGAGTTTTTCAGTGGCATCTGCTGCATCACGGCGTAAATAGTTCGTACCAGTCAATGCAAAGGTCGAAAGTGTAACATCTAATGGAACAAAATCAGTCGGCACATACGTTGCCTCTAATTGATAGTTTTTATTAACAAGTGCTAGCAGTTGATTTGGATTTGGAGTTGAAACAATCGCTTCATAAAAATTTGATTTAACATTTGGATATTTAGCATATTGAAGGGCATACGTAATCGAATGTCCACTATTTAAGACTTCATCATAAATTTCAAAATTAGCCGAACTAAAACTACTAGCAGTCATGAGTTCTAGTGTTTGAGATGGATTTAAATCGGTATCAATTAACGCTTTTAAATCAGTTAATTCACAGCTCGTATATAAGACCTCAATCTCCTCTGCTTGATATCCTTTTTGTTTTAGGGCTGGGAATATGGTATTTTGATATTCATCCACCTGAGCTATTGTTTCATTTATTCCAATTTGAGGATACCTTTTTTCATAGCTTACATACTCTAATAACGTATATAAATCATTTCCTGTTTCTTTGGCAAAGCTTAAAATACTATTTAAGGTTGTGATATCACCTGTTTTAATATATTGACTAAAGTTTGGTGACTGAAACCACATGTCAATCGTTGTTTCATCATAACCATTCTGAAGTAAAGTTGGAACAAAAACATGTTCAAAAAAAGAAGCCACGTACACAACTTCAGTTGCTTCTAACTCGGGATATTTTTCTTTTAAATCAACATATTCATCGTAGCAGTCATAATTAAAGTTTTTCACAAAAAGATAATCGAGTAGTTCTTCACTGCTTCTTTTATCTCTTATAATCTTATCAATCATCTCTGAATTTTCATTACGCAATTGAGTAATCACTTCTTTTGAGTACCCCAATCGTTCTAATTGCATCTCATCACTCATCATATGAGAATAAAATGTAAAGCCTATACCTAATAATGAAATTAATGCAATCACGACACATAATTTTTGCATATTTTAACGCACCCCTTTTTATATTCCATCCTATTATGTCCAGAGATAACCAAAATAAACCTAATATTTAACAATTTCCAAATTTAATTCAAATTAGTTCTTTGTCTTATGGTTATAATTGGGGATTTGTCTAGAAACAAAGCCTAGTTTAAGCATAAATTAATAATGTACCTAGGAGGTAAAAGAATAGTTTCATCCATTCAACTGCCTCCCATGTTCAGAAACGAGCATGGAGTGAGATTTTAAGAAATCTCCAACATCCTTTGAATTGCTGGGACCTCCTAAAGCTCATTTAACCACAACATAAGTTTGAAATAGACTAAGTGTGAAGGTTGCGAAAGCAGAAAAAATAAATGAGATGGCATAAGGTTAAATCCTACGTGCTCATACAATGGAAAATCAGCAGCGAAGCTCCGAATAGGAGAACGTTCAACGACTATCCCTATAAGGGAGTACACTACAAGCGATGGGTAGTGGAAGCGGAGGACATCCTCAAACTAGGATGATGATATAGTCTACACTCATATGAAAGTATGAGAGACCTATCCTTAGGTCACATAGAAGTAGCGCCTCTATGTTAATATATTCTTAAATTAAGGTGAGCTTATGAGTTCTGAAACTACTCGAACAATTAAATATAGTCCTGTTGCTGATACGCTTAGATTCATCAATCGTCTACAACAGGCTGCTACTCCAACAGATAGTAGCATCTTACGATATAACAATCTTATTTTAGGTGAAGCGTCTAAAGCTAATACAAGACCCTTTATTTTATATCTACCAAATGGAGAACCATTTAAATTAGCCACTCTTCCCGACTCTGGTCTTCAATCCGCTTCACTGTTTAGAGTCGAAGATGTCAATGAAAATAGTGCAACGATTAGAGCGTTAGCTTATAATTCAAATGCTAACTCAAATCATAGTAATGATGCTCGAGATATGAGTGATTCAGATGGTTTTAGACACATTAACACAATAAACGACGACCTCAATGTTTTTGAAAGACAAGGGCTAACTTCGATAAGTTTGATTCCTACCAAAACATTGTGTACCGTTGACTTAAACTCTTTCATAGCAATTCAATGCTTAGAAGATGTCTATGTACCACTAGATGATAACAATCTTTAATGATGGCGTATGGATGGTGTTGTTTAATCACAGCACCTTTTCTTTTATGCTAAAAAGGGAAAACCTCCCTTACAAACAGATTAGATGGGATGTTCTCATCTTACCCGCTTATAAAAGAGGTCCTAACTCGTTACATATGTAAGATTCTAATTCCTTCAATAGATGAAATTGGAATTTCTTCCACTTTATTCATCAAATTATCAATACTAACCGTTGTTTCATTTGCTAAATTCAAAATTCCAGACTTAAGTGTTCCATCTTTTTTGACGATTTGTACAATTGGGGCTTTCATCGAAGTGGGACGATTGGTTAAATCACGGATGAACAATAATAATTCCCGTTGCTTTTCATCCATTGGTTCGACTGTTTCTTCTACCTCATCATCAGAGTTGTCGACATCTACCTCCTGTTTCTCCTCTAACCCTTCTCCATTTATTACTTCTTTACTTAACGTCTCAGTCGCTTTTGCATCAACTTCTACTTCTTCACCTAACGTATTAGTCGCTTTTGCATCAACTTCTATTTCTTCACTTACCATATTAGTTACTGGCACTTTAACCTCTACCGCTTCAGTATGTGTGTTAGTCTCAGAGGAATCCACTTCTATCTCTTCAATCGTAATATTGTTTTCATCATCAAATCCCTCTGTTTCTTCAACTTTAACATTATTCATTAAACCAACTGTTTCCTCTTGCTCTTGAAGATGATCATCTGTTTCATCGACTAAAATATCGACGCGTTCATACTCATCATCTTCTACTTCATCACTCACTTGTAATTTTTCGACCTTTTTAGCACTTTCATCGTGAGAAACTGTAAACTGATCAAAATCAAAAAAATCTGTACTTGCATAATTATGAACATAATCAGGATTTGATACATTATTTGGTTTTTCTGTAGGGGTTTTAAAATAACTTTGCTCACTGACAAAACATCCTAGATAACCAGTATCCACAAATAATAACGGTTCTTTTTCGACTTTTTTAGGCATTTTAATCCTCCTCTTTCGTTCGTCATAATATAACTTATGCACATTTTAGGTTTAGGTGAATCGCTCTCCTATTCGACTTCATGAGAAATGATAAGTTTTAAATAATCCAAACATTTTACTACATTTACTTATCAATCTTGTTATTATCTGATAGAATGAACATATAGCTTTTAAAGTCAGGTGATTAAATGAAAGATATTTTAAATAAATTTAAGATTTTATTTTATAATCCAATTATTGTCTATTTACTTCTTATTATCGGAATTAGTCTGGTTGCCATTACTTCCTCTGCACCGTTGACTGAAATCCAGTACGGAGCATCAGATTATGCCATGAGGCAAGGATTGTTTTATGGCATTGGATTTATCCTAACCTTTATCATCATCATCATTGGAACGGATCGAATTCGAGCTTTGAGATGGTGGTTATATGGATTTGTAATGATTTTACTATTCGGACTTTTTATTCACGAAAAAGGCATTATGAATGTTCCGTTTGCTAAAAATATTAATGGGGCAACCTGCTGGTACATCTTACCTGGTATCGGAACTTTACAGCCATCAGAATTTATGAAAATTGCGCTCGCACTCGTTGTAGCCGATATCATTCAAAAACACAACGAGTTTTATCCCCATTTAAAGCGTACCGTCAAAACAGATTTTTTACTTCTTCTAAAAATTGGAGCAGCTATTGTGCCACCAGCTTTTTTAATTTTTGAACAGCCGGATTCTGGTGTTACGATGATTATTTTATTCTTCGTCGCACTCATGATTTTTTCTTCAGGAATTAAGTGGCGATATATCTTTATCGTTGGTTCAATTGCTATGGTCGGTATTACAATCTTTATTCTAGCAGTCGGAGTTTTCCCAGACTTTTTAACAAATGTTCTTGGAATTCAAGCTTATAAATTAAGTCGTTTCTTTGGATGGTTTGATCCATTTGGAACGATTCAAGGAGCAGGAAACCAATTAGCAAAAGGATTACTTGCCATTGGATCGGGTCATCTAATTGGAAACGGATTCCAAAGCTTAACCACTTACTTCCCTGAAGCCCACACTGATTTCATTTTTGCCGTTATCGGAATGGACTTTGGATTAATTGGAACTTTAATTACGGTGATTTTATGTGGTTTATTTGATTTTGAAATTCTCAATACGGCAACACTGAATCGTGGTCATTACAATAGTTACTTATGCGTTGGAATTTTTGGAATGTTATTCTTCCAACAAATTCAAAATATTGGGATGACGATTGGGATGCTTCCCATTACAGGGGTAACGCTTCCGTTTATCAGTTACGGGGGAAGTTCATTACTCTCTTATATGATTTTATTTGGTCTCATTTTAAGTAGTCATATTGAAGGAATGAAATTAAAGCACTCTGAAGTAGATTACCACGAACGGACACTTTACTTAAAAACAAAAGCTTATATTAAAGATAATGCAAAAGTCGATTAGAAAAGGACATTTCCCAATTGGGAGATGTCCTTTTCTTATCTTTAATAAACGAGACACTGCGATACTTTTAAGAAATAAACATGACAACTTACTTTTTTAGTTGGGAATATTTCTTTAATCGCTTTAGAATAGTATTTCATTTGTGTTTCGTATCTTTGTTTTAGTTCTTGTTGTTGTACCTCAAAGTCACGAATATAGTCGGTTTTATAATCCACGATATAGACTTCATCTTCAAATTCTGCTAATAAGTCAATGACCCCTTGAAGTAAGATTTGAGACTGTTCATGCTCATCCACCTTTACTAACGTCATAAATGGAACCTCTTTTTTAACCGATAACGCTGTTATAATTTTTTCATAAAGAGGACTTTTAGTAAACTCTAGCACTTGCCCTAGATCAATTCGACTACTCATCTCCTCGCTCATCATTTCCTTTTCAATCACTCGTTCTTTGACTTGCTGTAAACTTTCTAACGTATGATTTTTCATCACCGGTAAATGCTGCATAAATTGATGCAATGCGGTTCCCGCTTCAGCTCCACTAATTTTCTTTTCTCTCATAAATGATGGCCGATCATAAGCCACTTGTGGTCTAAGCTCAGGAATCCCTTTAAACATAGGTGTTTCCTCAGCCAGTTTGCGCTGTGAAACAGATTGCTTTGCGTTAATCTCAACTAGTTCCTGATGCTCATAACGCGTTGAAAAAATTTTTTCAAAATCAATAACAGGGGGTTGTTTAGCTAATGACTCTTCTACCTTCATCGATTGTTCAAGCTCCTGTTGTTGGGAGAATATTTCTATTTTCCATGAACTAGCATCTTCTAAACAAGTCGGTGTTACCCCTAAATAGGTCGCCACGATCTCTTGGTTATCTGGATGCTTTAAAATAGCCGGTAAAATCCAATCAGCATAATTAACTGCTTTTAATCGATACGAATCTGGTAACCTCACACCCGATTCAGTGATGACTTCTTTTAAAGAAGCGAGCTTTTTCTCAACCTCAAAAACTCCTGTAAATAAAAGCTTAGATTTAGCACGTGTCATGGCCACATATAAAAGACGCATTTCTTCTGCTAACATTTCTCGATGAATGAGGCTTGCTACCACATTTTGAGCAATTGTTTTTTGAGTAAAGCTTAACTGCGAATCAATGTACTTGACTGCTACTCCATACTTTTTATGTAAAATATAATTTCCTTTTTCGTCCTGAACATTAAATTTCTTTTGAATTTGAGAAATAAACACAACAGGAAATTCAAGCCCTTTTGATTTATGAATAGACATAATTCGAACAACATCTTCATTCGCTGTGACTGTTTTAGCTTTTCCAAAATGTTTTCCAAGAGCTTGCATTCGATCGATATAATTAACAAATCCATATAAACCTTTTTTAGTGCTCGACTCATAATGGCGTGCCTTATCGACAAAAACATCTAAATTTGCCTTTCTTAAATAACCATGTGGAAGTCCCATCACAAACTCATAATAAAGCGTTTGTTCATAAATAAGGGTGATCAAACTTGCTAGCGATTGTGTTTTCGCTTCGAAACGCCAACGTTCTAATATCTCAACAAAACGCTTTGTTTTTTGTTTTAAAAACTCATCCTCTCCGTGATTTTGATAAAATTGGACGAGTTCATAAAAGGATGAAGCTTTACTTGAAACTTTGATGAGTGACAATTCACGCTCATTAAAGAAAAATAACGGTGATCGCATCAGGCCAACCAAAGGAATATCTTGATAAGGGTTATCAATGACTTTTAAACAAGAAACCATATTAATAATTTCAATTGAATCAAACAAATCGGTATTTTGTTCGGTAAACAGCGGAATATGATATTGACGAAAAACATCTTGAAACGTTGTCACACTGCTTAACGATCGCATTAAAATCACAATATCTTGATAAGTTAAAAGACGCATGCGACCTAATTTTCGATCATATACTTCTTGTTTAGAATCCATCCAACGCTTAATTGTTCTCGCAATGTGATGCGCTTCAAGTTCAACGGTACTTAAATCCGTTTCATCATCTGTGACTTGCAATTTATCAATCAAATGTACTTCATTTTGGTTAAATGGATCATTCACTTCACCTAACACGCCAAGTCGAAGCATTGCCGCTTCATCATAATTAATTTCACCCACCGGCTCATCCATTAACTGCTTAAAAATATAATTCGTTGAATCAATCACTTGCTGATGAGAACGATAGTTTTTCATTAAATCAATTTTATGACCTTTTCCATTTCCATCAGAGAACATCGTATATTTTCCTTGAAAAATACTTGGTTCTGCGAGTCGGAATCGATAAATCGACTGCTTGACATCCCCTACCATGAAAATTGGAATTTCAGGTGACTTAATCTTGGCAATCGCCTGAACAATCGATTCTTGCATGAAATTAGTATCTTGATACTCATCAATCATAATCTCCTTAAATTGAGCATGAATATCAAATGCTACCGCAGTTGCTTGTCCATCTTGGATTAACAACCGAAGCGTATACCACTCTAAATCAGAAAAATCAAGTAATTGTCGTTTTAATTTCGCTTTGCTAAAACGCTCATGAAATAGAAGAACCATTTTCGCTAATGCTTCTACCACTTCTTGACTCTTTTTAAAATGAATCAAATGCGTTTCATTCGAGTACGTTAAATATTTTTCCTTTATTTTCTCAATTCGTTTTTTAAAAGAATCACGCGCCTCTTTACAAATCGTGTTCATCTCTTCATCAAAATCTTTCTTAGGTGCTGAAGGAAATCTCGAAAGCGTTGTATTCATAAAAGCCTCGCGTAGCGCTTCATATGATGAGTTCATGGCATCCTTTAAACGATTGACATACTCTAAATCTTGAAAATATACATCTGTTGCGTATTTATGTAATTTCTCCGTCATTTGTGAGTAAGTCGCATATTCTTTTGCTTTTTCTAAATCTAATACTGCTTCATTAAGACTTGGAGTTATGACTTTTAAAATTTTATCATAATGAATCCATGACATTAGATCTTGCTCATCCCACTGATATAGGTGAGGTAAATTCTCTAACCACTGAATCATTTCAGGATTAGAACGTGCCAATTCGTAAATTTTAAGTAACATGACTTTTAAATTCTCATCATTGCGATCATTATTAAACTGACGACTCAACAGCAAATAAGACTCATCCTCATCATCTGATAAGTCATCAAATAACGATTCAACCACCTCATCTTGAATAATCCCGACTTCAATATCATCGGCAATCTTAAACACAGGATCGAGTTCTAATAAATAATAGTAACGTTTAATTAACTTATTACAAAAGGCATGAAACGTTGAAATATGAGACTGAGAAATTTTATTTAATTGGACCTTTAAATGTTCATTATCTGGTTGCTTTTCTAACTCATCTTGAATGCGTGAACGCATACGTTGTTTCATTTCAGCAGCTGCTGCCTCTGTAAAGGTCATGACAAGTAATTCATCAATATTTAGTTTCTCTTGAATAATTTTTTGAATCATTCGTTCCACGAGTACAGCCGTTTTTCCTGAACCTGCCCCAGCTGAAATTAATAAATCTTCGCCTTTTCGATAAATAGCTTCCCATTGTTCATCATTCCAAGTCGCCTCCAGCGGTTTAATGGGTACTTGATTCATCTTGATCTCCTCCTTCCTCTAGTTGACATTTAATCGCCTCTAATGCATTTTCTTTTTTCATTTTAGCTAAGATACGTGGTTGATTTCCGAGAAAATCAATATCAAATTGGCACACCCCTCGATAAGAACAAAAATCACATGCTTTACGATCGCCATGATGACTTGGATTAATCTCAAGAGAACCTTGCGTAATTTTCGTCGCGGCACGTTCAATCGTTTGATTCGTATAATTTCGTAACATCGAAAGTTCAGCCGGAGATAACGTCGATGTCCCACGACTTGAAAAACTTCCATCTTTTTTTAGCGTAATAGGGACGACATCACTTTTTAAGCGATCCGTTATTCGATGATCACTGAGTGTCACCACGTCATAATCATCCGGTAAATAACCTTTCATTTTAAAATCCTCTTGATGTAGCCTTAATATTTGCTCTTCTAACGCCACATCTCTTAATAAATCTTGATCGTCTTTTGAAATAATGGGGCGATGAACATGGAAGTACAAGAGTCCTCCGACTTCTGCTGGCATGTCAATTAATTGCAGGGCATTCGTGACCACGACATCTAAATACGTTAATAGCTGTAAACTCAAACCATAATAGACCTTATCAAGCTCTAAATCTTGTTGACTCGATTTATAATCGACAATTCTTAAATAAGCTTGCGATTCATCTTTTGATTTAGCAACATCAACACGGTCAATAATTCCTTTTAATGATAATTTAAATCCTTTTCCAATCGGGCGTGAATCGATGTGAATTCCATTTGATTTTCCAGTTTGGAATGGCAACTCAAAAAACATCGGCTTAAACTCACTTTGGCTACTTTGATACTTGAGTCCAATTAACGTCTTATAAACAACATGAGTCAATCGCTCCGTTAACTTCATCATACGTTGATTTTGTTTTAAAATCTTATATAACAACTGTTCACTCAACTCATCTGACACCATTTTAGCAAGTGTCTGACACTCATCTTGCGTTAAATCAGCAAATGTTCGATTCTCCTTTTGAATCATTGTGGCAATGCGTTTTAATGCCTCATGATAAAGCTCACCAATATGCGGTAAATCAAGTTGATAACGTTCTCGATCTTTTAATTGTAATCCATAGCGTAAATAATGAGCGAATTCACACTGGTTAAACAACTCCAGTCTTGAAACACTCGCCACAATTTCTTCACTATAAAGTTTTTTCGTCAACACTTCATCTAAATTAGTTACCTCATTTTCATATCCTAAAATTCTCATAACCATTTGATAAATCAATGGATTATGTTCCTTGTAATACGCTAATAATGGTTCATAGTAAGAACGATACGCTGGATTTTGTTTGAGATGCGCTAATAAATGAGCAACTGATTGATTCAATGTCGTTAGTTGTTCATATAAATCGTCATCAAATTCACGACCAATGTGCGCCTCTTGTGAAAGCGGGAACATTTCTTTTAATTGATTATAAACGTATGAAGGTAAAAACTCTTTCCCTTCATCATTACTGCTCACATAAGAAAGTGTTAACGTTTGTTTAGGTGAGGTAAACACGGTATATAGGATAAACTGTTCATCTTGTTGACTTTGCTCAAGACTAGGTGCTAGTTCAATGCCTAACTCTTTTAATTGTTCACGTTCTACTTCACTTAAGAGACTACTCTCTCCCATAACACTCGGAATTTGCCCCTCATTCACGCCAAGAACAAACGCATGCTTAATTCCATACTGTCCTGCTTCACCTAAATCCGTAACTAATTGATAACGGGCACGTCTTAATTCGCCAACTGAAACTTGATCAAGTCGTGGTGGAACAGTCGCATAAGACATTTCTTCAAGTCCTGCTTTAAAGACCGTTGCAAAATTTTCTAGACTAACCGCTTCTTCTTGTCCAATTTCAACGAGTTGCTCAAATAGCTCAAGCACTTTATTCCAAACTTGTTGATGCTGTTTAAGTAACTTTAAATGCTGCGTCTCTTCAGCACTTGACTCAAGTAGTGCTAGCTTTTGTGGAATTTGGGCTTCTTCTAAGAAGGTAAAGGTCGCAACGGCAAACTCCTTATAGGTTTTAGCTTTTTTTAATTTTTTCTCAAATGATGTTAACAAACTAGAAATCTGCTTTTTTAAAGTATTTAATAAGTCTTCAACTGCTAAGTCATCATCCGTTTTCACATACCCTCTGCCAAGTCCTTGATACTTCTCATACACCCAATCATCTTTTTGTTGCCAGTCTTGTTTTTTAATCTGACGAGCTAAACAATAGTTTTCTAGCACATCAACTTGACGTTGATAAGCCTGAAACGCTTCGTAAAAGGATTGTTGTTTTTTTATCTGACTTACATCCATAAAAAGTCCCGTTTTAATGATCATAAACATCGATTCATGACGCCATCCATTCATCATGACATCAAAGACATGATAAAGTAACACCATTAGAGGGTGAATCAACATAGATTCTTTATAATCTAAAAAGACTGGAATCTCAAATTTAGGGAAAATAGAGGCAATCAGTTCTTGATACTCCTCTGATTGTGCCGTATAAATGGCAATATCATTAAATGCATAACCCTCTTTATGAATCAAGTGATGAATTCGTTTTGCTACTTCTTCAACTTCGAGTCGGCTATTCGCTGCTTGGAAAAAATGGACGCCTTTTGCTTCACTTTTAACCGTCGGAAACTGCATAAATTGTTTTTCTAGATGAGCTAAGGCAGTGTCTGATTTAAAACGATGATTCCCCTCTGTTAGTTCTTGAATTTCATAATTTAATCCCATTTCTTCTAGTTGCGAAGCTAATTTAGAATAGGTACGAGATGGCAAAGAAAAAACAGAGCTAGTTGAATTTAAATCATGTGTTAACACAATAGTGACAGATTTCGCGTACTTCATCAATTGCAATAAAATTAATTCTTCTTGCTTATTAAATAAATGATAGCCATCAATATAAAAATCACTATTAGCAATGGTTGAGGAATAAGCGATTTGCTCACTCAACAACGTATAATAATCTTCTGTCATCAAATATCGACCTAATGATAATTTTTCAAACTCATCATATAAAATAGCAATATCATTAATTTTTTTTACGGATTGAACCGACCAATTCGAAATCTCTTGTTGTGTTTGAATGGTTTGAAATAATTGATTCGGTGTCACACAATAATTTTTAAACTCCGCAATCATCTCACTTACTTTTGAAATGAAACCAGGTTTGTTTGCATAAAACGGAAATAATGATAGCTGATCTTTTTTTTCATTCATGACTTTTTGCAACAACAGCGCCAATCCAACTTGGTTCAAATGATAGCGACTCAAACCACCCGTTTCCTGTAAAATACGATATGCAAAACGATTAAAACTTAATCCCTGTACCCTCATTAAACTAGGATACTGACTTTGTTTTAAAAGTTGATATTCTAAATGAAACGTCATCTGATCAGGTGCAATAACAAAAATAGGATCTCCTTGTGGAAGCTCATCACAAGCTGCCTTAATTTCATTTAAAACAAGTCTTGTTTTTCCAACACCTGATCGCCCTAAAATAAAACGAATACTCATCTCTTTCACCTTCTTTAATTAAACTAATCAATCGATATCCTCTTTATTATGGCATCTTATTTAATGAAAGTCATTATTTAAAATAAAAAGACAACTCGTAAAAATGCGAGTTGTCTTGATTTATATCTAAAAGGCTTATTTTAAAGCGTCTTTTAAAGCTTTACCAGCTTTGAAAGCAGGATATTTGCTAGCTTCGATTTCGATTGTTTCTCCAGTATGTAAGTTACGTCCTTGACGTGCAGCACGCTCACGTACTTCAAACGTTCCGAATCCTACTAATGCTACTTTGTCATCTGCTTGTAACGCTTCAGTTACTGCTTCAATATAAGCACTTAAGAATTTATCTGCATCTTTTTTAGTTAACTCAGCTTTTTCAGCGATTTTATCTACTAATTGAGAACGGTTCATAAAAATCAATACCTCCTAAGACATTTCTTTGCAAGTAAAAGTTTACCACACCCGTTTTATGGTTGCAAACATTTATTTGAATATTTTGTTGAGACAACACTATTTTAGGCAATTTACTTCGCTTTTTTTCATCTAAATTAATATTTTATAAAAAATCGCTTCAAAAATGAGAAAAGCCTCTTTTGAAGTAAATCAATAAGAGACTTTTTCGGCTTATTTTAAAGCATAATGGCAATTAATCCACCATTACCTTGGTTTACAATTTTAATTAATGTATCTTGTAATTTAAAGCGTGCATTTTCTGGCATTGAATATAATTTTGCTGAAATACCATCGCGTACAATATCACTTAAACAACGACCAAAGATTTCAGTAGACCAGATTGCTAATGGATTATCAGCAGAATCTTTCATAATAAAGTCAATTAAATCTTTACTTTGTTGTTCTGTTCCGATGATTGGTTCAAATACTGACTCAACATCGACACGAATCATATGAATAGATGGTGCAATAGCTTTTAAACGAACTCCATAGCGTGCTCCTTGTTTTACAACGGTTGGCTCACTAAGTGTCATATCTTCGATTGATGGAGTTGCAATTCCATATCCAACTTGTTTAACCATCTTAAGTGCAGATGCAATAGGTTCATATTCCTTTTTAATATTTGCATAATCTTGTAATAAGAACATTAAATCTGCTTTATCTTTAATTGGTCCAACTAATTCTGTTAAAATTTGATCATATAATTGATCTGGAACCTTAATTTCAAGCTCTGCTAACCCTACACCAGCATCTAAAGCACTGATAAAACAATCCTCAACAATATCTTCTGCTTTTAATTCATCAGCTAAGTAATTAATATCACGAAGCTTGTAGAATTCATTTGTACTTTGATTAATTAATTTTAAGAAGCGTGCTTTTAACCAATTATCATCACTTAATGCATCAACCCAGCTTGGTAATTTAATATCAAGTTCTGAAACTGGGAATTCATATAAAGCCTCTGTTAAGACACTATAAATATCTTTTTTCGTCATATTTTCAACACTTAGAGGTAATACTGGAACACCATACTCATCTTGTAATTGATTTCTCAATTCTTGTACATCATCAGTTTTTGGATGAGTCGTATTTAAAATCACAATAAACGGTTTATTAATTGCCTTTAATTGTTCAATGACTAACTGTTCAGCCTCTAAGTAATCATCGCGATTAAAGTTTCCAATCGAACCATCCGTTGTCATAACGATTCCAATATGCGAGTGATCTTCAATAACTTTTTGTGTTCCGATTGCTGCTGCCTCTACAAATGGAATTGGTTCATCATACCATGGTGTATTCACCATACGTGGTCCTTCATCCGTTTCATATCCAATCGCACTTGGAATGACATATCCAACACAATCAATTAAGCGAATATTCGCACTTACCTCTCCTTCAACTGTTACATTAACAGCCTGTGCTGGAACAAACTTTGGTTCTGTTGTCATAATAGTTTTACCATTCGCACTTTGTGGTAATTCATCTATCATGCGTTTCTTTTCATTTTCATCTTCAACTAGTGGAATAACTAAAGATTCCATAAATTTCTTGATGAATGTTGATTTTCCTGTACGAACCGCCCCTACTACGCCGAGATAGAATTCGCCATTCGTACGAGCAAAGACGTCTCTCATCAGTTCATTTGTTTCCATATAGTAAACCTCCATTTTCACTTGTATTTTGTCAATATCAATGTATGATGCTTATCCCCTACTTTATGAGAGAATTTTGATAAAACTTTAATTTTTTTACTGTAGGTCTTATTAATCCATGGAATTATTGCCATAAAACTACACTAACAACAGTAAATGAAAGCGTAGCCTGTCTGTGTTTTCTTCGAATTATATGCAAGAGCTATCTCAATATATGATAACTTCTTTTAATTTGAAATAAAAAAATATCCTAGCTTTCGCTAGGACATTTACTCAAACCTTAAAATCAACCCTTTAATACATTTAGATTTCTCAATGATGATTACATCATCATTTTTAATAACTCATTCATATCTGTTGGAACTTCCCCGTTAATAATCATTTTAGTTAATTGATCTTCAATAGCAGGATCAACTTTTCGTCCAACCATTGCTGCTACACTTCCAATCAATGCTCGAACTTGTTGTTCATTTTTCAAATCCATTTGTGAAGCCTCAGATGCAATATTAAAAAGATCATCTTGCTTTACATTTACATCTTTCCCAAATTTCCCAAAAATATTATCAAACATATTAAAACCTCCTCAAGTCATTTTCAATATAGCATATGACTCAAGGAGGGAATTTGTCACTATTTAATTTAAAATTGTGATGATTTTTGCCTATTAATAAAATTCTGGCTTCATATCACGCATCATTAATTGTGAAATCGCAAGTGTTGGCTCTAGTTTATTAAAAATAACTTGATAAACCGTCTCAACGATTGGCATTTCAATTTGAAGTTCATGAGCTAATTCATAAGTTGCTTGACAAGTACGAACTCCTTCAACAACCATGGTCATACTATCAATTGCTTCTTGTAAATTTGATCCACTTCCTATTTTATAACCTGCCTGCCAGTTACGACTATGAACTGAAGTACACGTTACAATTAAGTCTCCTAAACCACTTAGACCACCAAATGTTTCTTCATTTGCTCCAACAGCAACACCTAATCGTTTAATTTCAACTAATCCACGTGTAATTAAGGCCGCTTTAGCATTATCACCATAACCAAGTCCAGCAATAATTCCAGCTGCTAATGCAATAACATTCTTAATTGAACCTCCAACCTCAACTCCAATTAAATCATCTACACGATAAACACGGAAATAATGATTATTGAACATTAGTTGGATTTCATTTGCTAATTCAACAACCGTGGAAGCACATGTCACAGTCGTTACAGCACGTTCAATTACTTCTTCAGCATGTGAAGGCCCTGATAAAGCAACAAATGCTACTAAATGATTAGCATTAATTTCCTCTTGAACAATCTCAGAAACACGTTTATGGGTTCCTGGTTCAATTCCTTTACTTGCATTAATAATAACAACTGGATGATCTAATACTTCGTTTATCTCTTTTAAAACTGCACGGATTACTTTAGTAGGGACTGATAATAAAATCATCTCAGCCTCTTTTAAAGCTTCACTTAAATTTGTTGTTCCCTTTAAATTGTCAGGTAACATAAGCTCCTTAAAAAATCGAGAATTGTGATGATTTCGATTGATATCATCAATAATTTCCTGATTTAAATCGTACAATTTAACATCATGTCCATTATCACATAGGACTTGTGCTAAAGCTGTTCCCCAACTTCCAGCTCCTACAACTGTGATTGATTTTGTCATCTTTATACCCTCCTAACGATTATTCATTAATCGCGTGTTCTGGCAATAATATGAATCGGTGTTCCTTCAAATCCAAAAGCTTGACGTAAACGATTTTCTAGATAACGTTTGTATGAGAAGTGTAATAATTCTGGATCATTAACGAAAATAACAAACGTCGGTGGTTGAATTGATACTTGTGTTGCATAGTAGATACGTAAACGTTGACCATTATGAGTTGGTGTTGGATTCATGGCTACTGCATCCATAATCACATCATTTAAAACATGAGTCACAACACGTTTTTTATGATTTTCAGCCGCTAAATTTAACGGTTCAAATAACGTATGTAGACGTTTTTTCGTTAAAGCAGATAAGAACACAATTGGAGCATAATCTAAGAATGACATTTCAGTACGGATTAATTCTTCCCAATCACGCATTGTTTTATCGTCTTTTTCAATAGCATCCCATTTATTTACAACAATCACAACCGCTTTTCCAGCTTCGTGTGCATATCCAGCGACACGTTTATCTTGTTCAATTAATCCTTTAGAAGCATCAATAACAATTAAACAAACATCACTACGTTCAATAGCACTTAAGGCACGTAAAACACTATATTTTTCAGTTGTTTCGTACACCTTACCACGCTTACGCATTCCGGCCGTATCGATTACAACATATTTTTGTCCATCTTTTGTAAATTCAGTATCAATTGCATCACGAGTCGTTCCAGCGATATCACTAACAATCACACGTTCTTCGCCTAACAAAGCATTTGTTAATGAAGATTTTCCCACGTTTGGACGTCCAATTAAACTAAATTTAATGACATCTTCTTCATAATCCATACCTTTTTTCTCTGGCATATTTAAAACGATTTGGTCTAACATATCACCAAATCCAATCCCATGAATTGCTGACGTTGCAATTGGATCTCCAAGACCTAGTGAATAAAATTCATAAATTTGTTCTTTAAAGTTGATATCATCAACTTTATTAACAATCAACACGACTGGTTTTTTTGTTTTATATAACATATTTGCTACTTCTTGATCGGCTTGAGTAATTCCATCACGAGCATTTGTAACAAATACAATAACATCTGCTTCATCCATTGCAATTTCAGCCTGATACTTAATTTGGCGCATGAATGGTTCATCACCAATTTCAATTCCACCTGTATCAATGACATTAAATTTGCGAGTTAACCATTCCCCGCTACTATAAATACGATCTCTTGTGATTCCAGGTTCATCTTCTACAATTGAAACACGTGAACCTACGATACGATTAAAAATAGTCGATTTTCCAACATTAGGACGACCAACGATTGCTACTACAGGTAATACCATGTTGCCACCTTCTTTCATCTTTACACATAACTAAGTCGTTAATATTATATTAGTTTTATAATGACTTAGTCAAATTTTACTTCATATTTGGTTTTGAAATAAAAAAAGGGGGGGATTTTCCCCTTTTTTATTATTTTAATAAGTTCTTTAAGGCATCTCCGAATAAGTCTCCAAGTGTTTCAGTTTCCGCTTGTTCCTGTTCTTTCATGTACTTATTAAACTCTTCACGTTCTGCATCTTCTTTAATACGACGAATGCTTAATTCAAGTTTTGCTTGTTTTGGTTCAAAACGCATCACTTTAACTTCAACAACTTCACCAACTGATAACACATCTTCTACACGATTAATGCGTTTTTCAGTAATTTGATTTGCCGGTAAGAAACCAATAACATCTTCTTCAATCGCAACAAATGCACCACGATCATTCATTGATTCCACTTTTCCTGTAATAACGTCTCCCACTTTTAAAGTTACCGTATTCCATGGATTTTCTTTCACAGCACGTAATGATAATCCCAAACGATGTTTTTTCACATCTAATGAAATAATTTTAACTTCTACTTCTTCATTAACTGATACTAAAGAGGCCAATTTTTTATTTGGATTCCAAGAAGCTTCAGTAAAATGACATAATCCCTCAATATATGGTGCTACCTTAATGAATGCCCCTAAATCAGTCATATTCGTCACTGTTCCACAAATGACATCTCCGACTTTATGACTAAATGTTTGCCATGGATCTTGCTCTACTTTTTTTAATGATAATCCAATACGATTATGTTTTTTATCTAATAAAATGATTCGCACTTGAACTTTTTGCCCTTCAGACACCACTTCTTCAAGTTTTGCTTTATGATCCCAAGAAAGTTCTGAAAGATGAACAAGTCCTTCTACCCCTTTAGCTAACTCAACAAATGCTCCAAATTCCGTTAAACGAACCACTGTTCCTTCTAACACTTCATTTTCATGATGAACTTGTACGAATTGTTCAAATGGTGTCGGTAAAACAGCTTTAATTGAAAGTTGAATTTTTGTTCCTTCTACTTTAATCACTTTCGCACTTACCTCTTGATTAACAGTTAAGGCGTCTTCTACCTTTTCAACTGGTAGATGAGAAATTTCTGAAATATGAACCAATCCTTCTAAGGCACCAAAACGAACAAATGCTCCAAATTTTTCAAGACGCACGACTTTTCCAGTCACGATATCTCCTACAGCTAAAGTAGAGTACTGATCTTCACGTGCCACTTTTAATTGCTCTGCCACGACAATTTTACGAGAGACTTTAATGCGTTTATTACGTGGATTGAATTCAACAATACGAACTAGCATTTTTTGCCCAACGTATTGTTCTAAATCTGTTACAAAATCGACATCTACCATGTTAGTTGGTAAAAAAGCATCCATTCCGATATTAACAATTAAACCACCTTTTACCGTGCGGATAACTCTCCCTTCTAATGTTTCACCTTTTTCATAAGCTACTTTTAAATCTTGGAAGCGTTGGTATTCAAGTAATGCACGACGAGATAATAAAATTTGCTCATCATCTACTTTTTTAGCCATTGCTTTAATAGTATCTCCAACTTTAACAACATCTTTAGCAGATTCTACTTTATCTAACGTTAATTCATTTAAATAAATAGTTCCTTCTGTTGCTCCACCAATATCTACTGTTACTTCTTGATTAGAGACACGAACCACAACACCCTCAACAATATCATTTACTGAAGGTAATGAAAAATTCGTAAATTCTAAAACATCATTCATTGTCATTTCTTCATGATCAACTTGATTAAACTGCTTCATTATTTTCCCCGCCCTTTGCAATGTTAATAATTGTATTAATAACTTCTTCAATTGTCATATATGAAGTATCAACCTCAATCGCATCTTCGGCCTTTAATAAAGGAGAATGTTTGCGAGTTGAGTCTAACTCATCACGTGTTTGAATTTCTTGTTTTAAACTTTCTAAATCACATGGAATATTTCGTTTAATATTTTCTTTATAACGACGTTCAGCACGAACTTCTACAGAAGCTGTCATAAAAATTTTATAATCTGCATCTGGTAAAACATTAGTCCCGATATCACGCCCATCCATTACAACATTTGCTGTTTTAGCATACTCAATTTGACGACGTTTTAATTCATCACGAACGACTTTATGGGCTGAAACCGCTGATACATTTTGAGAAACAATCGGTTGACGAATAGCCTCTGTCACATCAACGTCATCTAAATATACTTTTTTATCATTTGTTAATCGAATCGTTGTATCTTCTAACATTTTTTCAATTTTTTCTTCATCTTGTACGTCAATGTTCTGATTTAAGGCTTTTAATGTTACCGCACGGTACATTGCCCCGGTATCGATATAAACATACCCTAACATTTCTGCGACTTTTTGTGCAATTGTACTTTTACCTGCTGCTGCTGGTCCATCAATTGCAATTACTTTAGAACGAACCATAATATCACCTCGACTACCATTATTTTATCACAATGTTGAAAACTTAAACAACATCAAAATAGGCATCTTTGCCTTTAATTCATTTTATTTACAAAAATAAACTAAACAGTCTCTCAAATTTACAGACACCATTTAGTTTATTGTAAAATCATTATTTAAATAGGATGACCATCAGAATAACAAAGAGTATAAAAAATGTAATTCCAATATAAACTTTTAACCCTTTACTTAATAAATCTGATGTAGATTTCTCCCCTTTAGATTGATTGTGCTCTTCAGATTCTAAGTGCATATTCAAAGATTCTAACGCTAATTTGTTTTCTGAATAAAAAGCATTCAAATCTGCTTGTTTTAATTCGCCCGTTGGAATTTCTTTCTTTGTATCCTGTGATTGACATTGTTCCTTAAGCTGTTGAATCGTTTCTTCTAAATTCCCATTCCCCAAGTTAGCCTGATCTGAAATTTCAGACCAATCATGATTGTCTAAATCAATATCCGAATTAAAAATTAATTCTATATTTTTATTAAACACATCATCTTCATAATTTTTGTTAGAATTTTGCTCATTTTCAAGAATCTCACTAAAAATAGAACTCAGACATTCTTGATCAGTTTGAAATTTACGTAAACGAGAATAATCATGTTGAACTAAAGCATCTAGGTAATCTAAATCATCATCTAAATCCCCCGTTGTCATTTCATTTAGTTCATTGACGATTTCATCATAAGTTAATGACTCAGTAGTTTCTTCTAAATCATTAAGATTTAACTTTAATTCAGATGCAAAAAGTTCCTTTTCAAGTTGCTCCCATTCACTAAAATCCTCATTATTAATCATGGATGTAATTTTATTATAAGTCCGATTTCCATATCGATCACAAAGATTATTAATTAATTCTGACGAACGTTGAGTTAATCCTGACTTTGGTCCCATCTCATCGTTATCACTCATTGTCGTTGGCTCTTCATCAGATGAATGTTCATGGATGGTTAAAAAATTATGTAAATCAGATGAAAAACCATCGATCGTTTGATCTATTCCGGTTTCATAATTTGAAACTTTAGAATGAGATGGCGTTCTATCGTTTTCACGATGTCCAAAATATAATCTTCGTAATTCAGCATAATCCGCCTTATTTTCCACCTCACTCACACTCCTTCTTGACATTATTTTTATATGGATTCGATAAGAAAGTTATCGTTTTTTTTGGCTATTTGTAAAAAAATCAATAAGACTAGCTAATTATATCATAATTTTGTTTTAATTTGAGTATTAAATTTGAATTTTTTTATCTTTTCAGCTTATAATAATCTTGTAATTCTAAAGAATTATAAATAATATAATAAAATCCTTTGAAGGGGGACATAACTATGTCTAAATTTTCTATTGTATCAAAAGATGAATGCATCGCTTGTGGTGCCTGTGGAGCAGTAGCCCCAGATATTTTTGGGTATGATGATGAAGGTTATGCTGAAAACATCTTTGAAGGTGATGCAAATACTGGAACTAAAGAAATTGCTGACAACTTAGAAGCTGATTTAATCGATGCAGCTGAAGGATGTCCTACAGAAGCTATTAAAGTTCAAGACTCACCTTTCAATTAATCTTCCCAAAAATTGTATGTAATATACAAAAATTATGAAAAAAATAAAAAAAGACTAGATAATCTAGTCTTTTTTTATTTTTAAAATTGACGCATCTTATTAAATTTTAATTTTTTCTTAACTTGTGTGCTATTCGCAGCTGTTAATAAGGTTTTAACTTCATGAGGTGTTAGAGGGCGAAATTCACCTGCAGCTAATCCCTGAACATCAATTGTTCCAAATTGTTCACGACGTAATTTTTTCACCGGGAATCCAATCGCATCAAACATTTTTTTAACTTGATGATAACGACCTTCATGAATCGTCAATCTAACAAGAGAGGACTGGTTCTTTTTATCAACTGAAACTAACGTAGCTGAAGCTGGTTTTGTTTTATATCCGTCAATTTCAATTCCTTTACCAAATGGCTTTAAATTTTCTGGTAATACAATTCCCTTGACACGTGCTAGATAAACTTTATCAATCTCACCACTCGGATGCATCATTTTATTGGCGAACTCACCGTCATTAGTCATTAATAAAACACCTGAAGTATCGTAATCTAAACGTCCAACTGGATAAACACGCTCTGAAACTCGATCAGCAAAGAAATCTAAAACCGTACGACGTCCTAACTCATCTGAGACAGTACTTACATATCCACGAGGCTTATGTAAAACATAATAAACTTTTTTCTCACGTTGAAGCGGAACTCCCTCTACTTCAATTTTTTCTTTACCTGTTACTTTTGTTCCTAGTTCACGTACCACTTTATCATTAACAGTTACTTTTCCATCAAGAATTAATTGCTCTGCCTTACGACGAGATGCAATTCCAGCTTGAGCAATAACTTTTTGTAATCGTTCCATCTTCTAATCTCCTCCAATCATGGATTAACGTAAATTCGACGATTTTCACGTAAATTTCATTTTACCTTTATTATTAGTAAAAATCAATCTTTAATCCTAGAGAGATTTGATTTTAAAATTTTAAAGCCCTCCAAATTAAATGAGGGCTTTTTTCTATCAAAATTCAAAAGAAAATAGACACAGCTAAAATGGATGCAGCAAACCCTATTAAATCGGCTGTTAATCCTAACTTCATCGCATGCTTCATCTCAGATAGCCCAACAGCTGCAAAATAAACTGTAATAATATAAATCGTCGTATCTGTACTACCCTGCATAACCGATGCCAATCTTCCTAAATAGGAATCCGGACCATGTATAGAGATTAAATCAGTCGTTACACTCAAAGCTGCCGATCCAGATAAGGGTCTTAAAATCATTAAAGGAAGGACATGCGCATCAACATGAATAAAATCAAGAACGGGTTGTAGGACGTTGGCAATCGCCTCCACAATACCAGAAGCTAAGAAAACTTTAATCCCAACAATCATTCCTACGATGTTTGGAACAAGTTGAATCGTCGTTTGCATCCCTTCTTTAGCACCTTCAACAAAATGGTCAAACGCCTTTGTATTATTAATGAATGCCGTTAAAAAAACAAGTAGCAAAAAAATAGGTAAAACATAACCACTAATCGCTGACATCCATTCACCTTCTTTCTAATCGTTTATCGTATCCTTGATCACCCGATGATTGGACTCGCTTTAAACGACTATAGATATTGTGAATGAGTAATCCTCCAATCGTTGTAATACCAGAAGCAAACAGAATAGGAACAAATACTTCACTTGGATTTTGTGAGTGATATAAATGACGAAGTCCTATAATCGTTGTAGGGATAATCGTAAATCCAGCTGTATTCATGACAAGTAGAGTATACATTTCAAAGCTAGGTTTTTCAGGATTTGGGTTTGTTGCCTGAAGTTCTTTCATTGCTTTTAATCCCGTAGGAGTCGCCGCACTCCCTAGACCTAATAAGTTACTAACCATATTCGTTGTTAAAAACTTTAAAGCTGGATGATCTGCTCTAAGTTTGGGATACAAAAATCTAGTAATAGGTGTTAAGAGATGACAAAGTAGATCAAGCATCTTAGAATGATTCGCTACTTGTAAAATTCCCGTCCAAAAAATCATAATCCCGGCTAAATAAAGAAGTAAATTAATCGCTTCTTGGGCTCCTGCTAAAATAGCATTATTAACATCCCCCGTTGTTCCATTCAAAAAACTAAAAATAATTCCGACAGTAAATAATCCCATCCAAATTTTATGAATCATTAATAATTCACCGTCCCGGTAAACCAATTAAAAATTTTATCAAACCAAGATAATTCTTTTTCTTTTACTTGTATTGGACGATAAACAGGAATTTCTCTTTCTACTTGATCATTTAACAAAATCTTTAATGTTCCAACCTCATCTGTTTTTGGACTTTCATATAGAACTAATTCTGTTGTAACAGACTCACTTCCATCTTTTTTCACTGCTAAATAAACAGTATCTTTAACATATAACTTTTCGGTTGAATTTAAATCTTCTCCATATAATTGACCAGCTTCGATCACCTTTTTTAATTCATAGTTATCGAATCCGTAGTTAAATAAACTCATATGATCATTCCAATCATCTCCCGCTTTTAGCGTGACAACGACTAGTTCTAAATCGTCTTTACGTGCAGAAGTCACTAAAGTCCTACGCGCTCTTTCGGTAAACCCCGTTTTCCCTCCTATCGCATATTCATAATACCCTGTCACTAATTTATGTTTATTATGCCATACATAAGGAGTTCCATTTTTAGACGTCGCCTTATGTGTTTCAGTTCCTGTCACTTCTCTAAAAATCGGATTGTTCATTGCATATTGCATTAAAATAGCCATATCTCGAGCCGTAGATAAGTTATATGTGGTTTCATCTAAACCTGATGGATTTTGAAAAATACTATTTTTCATTCCAATTTCTTTTGCTTTTTCATTCATCATTTTAACGAATCCTGCTTCATCACCTCCAACAGCTTCAGCTATGACCATCGCCCCATCATTTCCTGAACGAAGCATTAATCCATAAATGACATCAATTAGCTTCATCTGATCCCCTAATGCCAAATATAAAGATGATCCAACCTGTCTTGTTGCATTATCAGACACCTCAACCCACTCATCTAATTGTCCATTCTCAATCGCAACAATAGAAGTTAAAATCTTAGTAATACTAGCAATATACATTTGTTCATCGGGACACTTTTCAAACAAGACTCGTCCTGTTGTTTGCTCCATTAAAATTCCACAAGTCGAACTAATTCCCATTGCATTGGCTGTTTGATTTCCTTTTACACTAAAGACAACGGCTACAAGTAAGATAGCGACTACTACTTTTAACTTTTTCATTCGTTATTCACCCCAATTCTAATCTCATAACAATGTATGTTAACTTATTTTAAAATATCAATAAATTCGTACAGTTCTTTGGAGAAATTTAAATAAAATAAAAAAAGCTCTCCAGCGTTCGGAGAGCTTTTTTTATTAATTATAAGTTTTTTTAGGTTTTTTACCTTTTTTCAGTTTCGGTTTAGAATCATCTACCACTTCTGCTGCAATTTCAGCATCCATTGTATTTTTGGCTGCTTTCGCATTCGTAACTTTTTTACTTTTTGGATCACGTGCCATACTAATACCTCCAGTTCTCAAAAGTAAAGCCAAGATTAGTATGCACGTTTCAGTCTCATTTATTTATGATTCTTCTGAAAAGTTAAATAGATCTTCTTCTTCCTCTAAGTTAAAATCCGGTGATACAAATGGCAATTCAGGTAACTCTTCTAACGTTTTAATCCCAAAATAATCTAAAAAATCATCTGTCGTTCTAAATAAAATAGGTCGACCAGGTCCTTCTAAACGCCCAGCTTCTTCGATTAAAGAAAAGGTTAATAATTTTCTTAGGACATTATCACTACTAGCCCCTCGAATATTTTCAATTTCATGTCGTGTAATCGGTTGACGATAAGCAACAATAGCCAATACTTCTAAAGCCGCATTTGAAAGGCCTCGCTGATTTGGATTTTGAATCAAACGTTTTAAATAAATGGCATGATCTTTCTTGGTTGTCATTTTATAAACACCCGCAACTTCAATAATATCAATCCCGCTGCAAACCTGCTTATAACGATCTTTTAAATCTAAAATAAGGGATTTTACCTCAACCTCATTCACATCAATGACATATTCTAACTGTTCAAGACTTACGCCTTCATCACCTACAGCAAATAATAATCCTTCTAAAATTCCTAGACGCTCTTGTTTAAACAACTTCATCACCTTCTAAACTTGAAATATAAATATCCTCATAATAACTCTGCTGTGAAATACTGATTTGGCGCCCCTTCACTAATTCTAGCAATGCTAAAAAGGTGACAACAATATATTCTTTATCGTATTGTTCAAATAATGAAATAAACGCAACACGTTTTTTATATTTTAATTGTTGATTGAGTGATTTCATTCTTTCTTCAACTGATATGTTTTGTGGCACAATTCTCGTTTTTAGTGGTTTAGCTAGTTTATGACGACGTAATAATTTTTCAAAGGCAGAGATTAATTGTTCGACTTGAAGATTTTGCGGTAACTTTACTTCTTGATCCAAGTAATCTGTAAAATCAATCGGTGGCTTTGTAAAAAACTGACCTCGCTCCTCTTCAAGTTCACGAAGTTCTTTTGTTACTTCTTTATATTGCTGATACTCAACTAATCGTTGAATCAACGCCTCACGAGTATCTTCTTCATATTCATCCTCTATCTCAACAACCTGTTTGGGTAATAAACTTTTACTTTTAATTTCAATCAATGTGGCGGCCATGACTAAGTATTCTGAAGCAATCTCAAGCTTTAAATCTTCCATTGCGTGAATATAATCTAAATATTGCTGGGTTATTTCTGCAATCTTGATGTCATAGATATTAACTTTAGCCTCTTTAAGAAGATGTAATAATAAATCTAGTGGCCCCTCGAATGCATCAATATGTACTTTATATTCCATACCCCACCTACTTCTTTCTAGTTTCCATCCCTTTATTGTAACGAATTTTCAACATTAAGACAATAATAGACTTTAAAAAACTCAAATTCATGACTATTTAAGAGATGATAAAAAAATTATCTCCCCATAGGGAGATAATTTTATTTGGCTGAGGATTTTTTTTGATTTTGTTTTTGTTGATGATTATATCGATACGTGATAGGGAAACGAATAACTGTCCTGATAAGAGCTTTAAAATCAAATGGAACAAGTGGATATAAATAAGGTTTTCCAAAGCTTTTCATAGTAGCTAAGAAAATAAGACTTAGTATAATAGTCCCAACATACCCCCATATTCCAAGCAAAGCCGTTCCAATAATAATAAATAACTTCAACATTTTATTGGCTAATCCAAGCTCATAGCTAGGTGTTACAAAGGCTCCTAAAGCTCCAACAGCAACATAGAATAAAATTTCAGGTCCAAATAACCCGACATCAACCGCAACTTGACCAATTAAAATAGCAGACACGATCCCTAAAGCAGACGAAATTGAAGTGGGTGTATGAATAGAGGCCATCCTTAAAAATTCAATTCCAATCTCTCCAGCAAGCACTTGTAAGATAATTGGAATATTTCCTTGTTCTTGAGGCCCGATAAAATTAAGAAAGTCGGGTAAATACTCTGGGTGCAAAACAAATAATAGCCATGTTGGCATTAAAAAGATTGAAACAATGATGCCACCTAATCTAATGATACGAAGAAAAGTTCCGACAGCTGGTGTTTGACGATATTCTTCAACACTTGTTAAATGGTCAAAAAGGGTAACAGGCCCCAGAATAACACTTGGAGAAGTATCGACTACGATTGCAATCATTCCTTGATATAAATGAGCTGCCACCACATCGGGTCTCTCAGTATATCGAACTAAAGGATACGGATTGTACACCTGTCCCGTGATAAACTCCTCTAATTCTTTATCGGTCATCGTTAATCCATCAACCTTAATCTGAGAAATACGTCTTTTAATTTCATCAACAATTACTGGATCAGCGATATCTTCAATATACATAATAGCAATATCTGTCTTAGATTGATCTCCGACTTTAAGAATTTCATTTCGAAGTTTTCCTGTACGGATACGTCGACGTGTTAAGGCTGTATTCACAATAATGTTTTCAGTATATCCATCTCGAGAACCACGAACGGTTTTTTCGGTGTCTGGCTCTGAAGGACCGCGACCTGGGTAGCTCCTTACATCAACAATGAAAGCTTCAGTTTCCTCATCAATAATAATTCCAATTAACCCGCTTAAAACAGCAGTATAAATATCTTCTAATTTTTCCGTTGAATTAACTTGTTGATGGACTAAACGATTATGAATGGTTTGCAAAACATCGTGACCTGGCTCAGGCAAACTATTTAAGAGTAATAACTGAGTCATTAAATCAACAATTAAATCCGAATTAATTAGACCAGTCACATAATAAAGTTGTAACCGTCGTCCCATGACAACAATTTCACGTTTACCAACATCAAAACTTTTTCCAATTCCTAATCTTTCTTCTAAGATGGCTTGGTTTTCATCAATATTTTTTTCAACAGGTGTATATGGATCATAACCCATCGTATCCCACCTTCCCTTCTAATTCAATCATCCTTTTGGTTTAAAAATTAATGCGACGATAAAAGCAAATAAAATAGCAGATGTAATTCCTGCAGCTGTTAAGTCAAACATCCCCATCCCAATTCCTATGGCACCAATTTGCTCAGATTTTTCTAAAGCCCCATGAATGACTGAATGACCAAAGCTCATAATCGGTAATTGAGCTCCTGCTCCTGCGAATTCAATTAACTTATCATATAAATTGAAAACATCAAGTGCTGCCCCTATAACCACAAAACTACACGTAATATGTGCCGGAGTTAATTTAAAATAATCTAAAATCAGCTGTCCTAAGGCACAAATAATTCCTCCAACAATAAAAGCATTAAAAAATATCATGTTGTCTATTCGCCTCTTTCTTTAATTAACATAAAATTCTACTCTGCAACTAGGGCAACAGCATGAGCGATACATGGAATTGTTTCTTTTTGTTGTAAAATAATTGGATTTAATAAAGCTCCAGTCGCAACAACTAAGACTCGTTTAAGTTTCTTTTCAAGTAATAACTTTTTAATATATCCATACGTGACAACAGCACAACATCCACAACCACTTCCTCCTGCAAAAACGGGTTGATCAGGAGAAAAGATTAATTTTCCACAATCATTATGGTTGGCACTAATATCATATCCATCACTTTTTAATATATCGATTAAAATAGGGCTACCACAATGAGCTAAATCACCTGTTAAGATTAAATCATAATAATTGGGTTGTAATCCAAAATCATCTAAATGTTGTTTAATCGTTTGAGCAGCAGCGGGAGCCATTGCCGATCCCATATCATTTGCATTATTTTGAGCAGCATCGACGATCATTCCAACGGTTCCTGATTCAATACGAATAGGAGATTTTTTATGACTGACGATGGCAGCTCCTGAACCGGTTACCGTATATTGGGCCGTTTCCGGTTTTGGACCTCCATATTCTGTTGGATTGCGATATTGACGTTCAGCCGTTGAATTGTGACTGCTAGTTGCCGCTAAAGCAACCTTTGCACTATCTGAATCTACAAAAATAGAACTCAGTAATAAAGATTCCATTGAAGTTGAGCAGGCACCATATATTCCAAAGAAAGGAATATTAAATTCCCTAAACACATAATGAGTGGGAACTATTTGATTCACTAAATCACCTGCAAAAGATACTGTTATATCCTCATCTTTTAAATTACACTTATTTAAAACGGTCTGCACAGCACTTCTCATTAACTGCGATTCTGCCTGCTCCCACGATTTTTGACCACAGTAAGGCTCGTTATATTTTACATCAAAATATTCTTGTAAAGGACCTTGAAACTCTAAAGGTCCAACCGCCGTTCCTGTCTCTTGTAAATAAACTGAATTTTCAAACTTCCATGATTGTTTTCCAACTCTCATTTAAATCATCATCCTTTTAAAAATTTATCGGTTACCTTTAACGTAATGTTAAAATAATCATCTTAATTGCTTCTTCAGATGTCATTTGAACAATTCCAAATTCAATTAAGTAATAACGGATTATTCCAAATACGTATGCTGAAATAACAGCAAAGACAATAACTGCACCTGCAAGTTTAAATAAATTAGTTGCAATCCCTAAGACCACACCTTCACTCTTACTTTCAAGGGCAGCAGATGTTAAAGAATTTGCAAACCCTGTAATGGGAACGAACGCACCGGCTTTTGCAATCTGTCCAAAATCATCATAAACACCTAGTCCAGTGAGAATTGAAGTAATTAAAATAATGGTAACAGTTGCTAAGGTACTCGCCGTTTCACGGACATACCCTAGCCAATGAACATTAATTTCAATGAGTGCCTGACCAAAGACACAAATCAGTCCACCAAAGAAAAAAGAAACGAGAGCATTCTTAAAGTAATTTGGTTTGATAGCATGTTTTTGTATGACTTCATCATATTTTTTAGTTTTCAAAACTTTTCACCACTCTTAATTATTTTTCTTTTTCTACTTTTAATATGACTTTTTTTGATAAATTTATTAGTTTATTGTTAAAAAATCACTATATAAATAAAAAATAGGATGCTATCAACTGATAACATCCTATTTAAACCAACATTTTTTCTTTTAATTCTTTTAATACTTTTTTCTCAAGACGTGAAACAGCGACTTGATTAATCTCTAATCGCTTTGCTACCTCTGATTGTGTATAGCCTAAATCAAATCTTAAATAAATCAATAACTTTTCAATAGGATCGAGATTTGAAACTAATTGTTTCAGTACAATCTTTTGTTCTAATCCCATTCCCTCTTGATGATTCGGGATCCGCTCAATTAATGGCATATCTTCTCTTTCATAGTTATCTAAAGACGTCACATTGATTGGAGCATTTAATGCTAAAATGATTTGTTCTTCCGATAATTCTGTCTCTTGAGCGATTTCTTTAATCGTTGGCTCCCGTTCTAATACTTTATTTAAATGATCTTTCACTTCTTGAATTTTATGAATATTACTTTTAATACTTCGACTAATTTTAATTGGACTTTGTTCTCTAATAAAGGCTTTTATCTCACCAATGATTAAAGGAATTGCATAGGTTGAAAGGGTTGTATCATAAGATGAATCAAATTGGTTAATTGATTTAAGTAGCCCCATACAACCAATCTGAAATAAATCATCCTTTTCAACCTCTATATGTCCAAACTTATGAACAACGGACCAAACTAAATCCATATGATTTGTAACAAGTGTTAATCTAGCTTCTTCATCACCACTTTGAGCTTTTGCAATAAGCTCATGTATTTGTTTTTTATCCATCTAATCATCCCTCGTGCTAACTTTTCATCTTCATTTGGTAATGCCTATCACTAACGGATTATTTACTTTTTTATGATTGTTCATGTGCTGCAAATTCTTTTTCAAATACAAGTGTTGTCCCTAAACCTGGTGTAGATTGAACTTCAAAGTGATCACTAAATGATTCCATAATCATAAATCCGAGACCACTTCTTTCCTCCTCACTTTTTGTTGTATATAGCGGTTGCTTCGCTAATTCAATATTATCGATTCCTCTTCCTGAATCTTTAATTGTTACCTTTAACCGTCTTCCAACTAATGATGCACTCATGGTAATAAGCCCCTCTTCATTGTCCTCATAACCGTGAATAATCGCATTAGTTACACCTTCTGAAACAATGGTTTTAATTTCGGTCATTTCCTGAGAACTTGGATCAAGTGGCGCAATAAATCCCATGATCACAAGTCTAGCAAAACTTTCATTAATACTTTTTGCAGGAAACTGTAAATGCATTTCATTGTTCATATTATGCAATCCCCCTAATGATCGCTGTAATCTGTTTCTCATCCTCTACGACTTTAATAATTTGAGATAACCCTGATAACTCAAATACCTTTTTAACTAATGGTTTCATCCCAATCACCATGACTGTCCCATTAACAGACTTAAGTTGATTATAACGACCTAATATAATCCCAATTCCTGAACTATCCATAAAGTCTAAATGTTTTAAATTGAACACGATATGTTGAATACGTGATTCACTCATAACAGAATTTAAACGACTTCTCAGTTGATCTGCCGTATGATGATCGAGTTCACCATTTAAATTAACATAAAGAACTTGCCCCTCAACATAAAGAGAAACTGTAATACTCATATTAATCCCCTTTCTCGTGTGATTTTAATTATCTTCATTTTAAAATAGATTACTTTGGAATATGTCATTTTCGACAATTTTAGTCTTTCTTTTTTTTATTTCCTATGATAAAACTTTATTTTTTTATTCGGTCTTTGTCCAAAATTACAAAAAAAAGAAGAAAATGCATAAAACATGTTATGCATCTTCTCCAAATAATATTTTTGAAACAATATATGTGTATAGCCCAATGAAGCTATTTTTTTCAACAGGTTCACTGACTGTTAACGGAATTGTTGTATATTCTTCTCCATTATAGTAATACGTTAAAGTTCCGACTTCATCCCCTGGTTGAATAGGTAAGATTATTTCTTCATTTAATGTGACGGTATAATTAGTTTCACCTTCACCATCTGTTTTCTTTTTCAATATCGTAATTTGATCCCCTGTTACAATGTCAAAATCACGAGTTTTTGCTAATAAATGATGTCCTGATGAAACAACTAAACCACTTTCTAATTTAGGAACTAACTCATATTGTTCATAAGCATATTCAATTAATCGTGTCACTTCTTGATTACGAATCTCCGATTTACTTGCTCCCATCACAACAGCGATGACTCTCATTCCATTTCGTTGTGCTGTTGCCGTTAAGCAATATCCTGCTTCTTGTGTGAATCCCGTTTTTAAACCATCCACTCCATCAACATATTTAATTAGTTTATTCGTATTAACTAACCAAAATGGTGATTCAGTATCTTGTCGAATATAATCTTCATATAGACCTGAAAACTCTGTAATCTCTGGATAATCCTGTAACAAATGGCGAGCAATAATAGACATATCATAAGGTGTGGTAACATGTCCTGCTGCTGTTAAACCAGTTGGATTTTTAAAAACAGTATTATTCATTCCAAGTTCTTTTGCCTTTTGATTCATTAATTCGACAAATGCTTCTTCACTTCCCGCTACGCGTTCTGCTAAAGCTGTAACAGAATCATTAGCAGATGCGATGGCAATACTTTTGAATAAATCACGAACAATCATTTTTTCTCCAGGTTTTAAATAAATTTGTGATCCACCGTAACTAGCTGCATTTTCACTAACGCGAATCACTTCATCCCATTGCAATGCTCCATTATGAATGGATTCTAAGATTAAATACATCGACATCATTTTTGTCATACTTGCTGGAGCCAACTGTTCATGAGGATTTTTTTCGTATAAAATCTCTCCTGTTTCGGCTTCAATCAAAATGGCAGCTTTCCCATCAGTCACTAATTCATCTGCACTAACAATCTTTGAGTGAACGAGACAACTGAAGCTAAAGCAAGTTAGAAGACTAATTAACACTTTTCTTATTTTCATCTTTGCACCTCTTTTTCTACTGCAGCTTAATACACTTTTATGATACATCCAAATGATTTATACACGCTTAGATTAATTTTTATATAGATTATTTAAGTCGTTTCATAAATCATTTTAAGAATAAAAACGAATGCCCTCTTTTTTCATATTTATTTGAATTTTAATCATGAAAGGATGAGATAAAAACAAAAAGAAGTCGAAGCATCAGGTTTAAGATTCTTCGACTTCTTTTCAATTAAAATTCAAAGTGAACCACTTTTTTTGTCACACTAAAATGAGATTATCTTACTTAATTATATCATAAATTAAAGTAGGTGAGCAAACCTCTTCTGTTGAGATTTGATAAGCTTGCATAATATAATCGATGGCTTCTTGGTGTTCGCTACTATTTGAATGAATATAAGCTAATGTGTCCCCGACTTCAACCATCTCTCCCACTTTTTTATTTAAAACAACTCCAACACCCATATCGATAATATCTTCCTTCGTTGCACGTCCAGCACCTAATTTCATGGCTGCGATTCCAATTGATAAGGCATCAATTTTTTCAATATAACCTGCACGGTTAGCCTTAACAGCAACGATGGTTTTCGCACTCGGTAATAATGATGGGTCCTCAATTTGACGAACATCTCCACCTTGTGCCTCAACGAATTCTTTAAACTTCTGTAGAGCAATACCATTATGTAAATTTTCTTTTAGCGTTTGATATGCCTCATCTGTTGTATTTGCTTTTTTCGCTAAAACAACCATATGAGAAGCTAATTGTAGCACTAATTCTTCTAAATCTTTCGGGCCATGTCCACTTAATGTGTCAATAGCTTCTTTAACTTCTAAAGCATTTCCAATCGCAAATCCTAAAGGTTGGTTCATGTCCGTTAAAAATGCAACGGTTTGACGATGAGCATCACGCCCAATTTCAACCATTGCTTGCGCTAACTCTTTTGCATCTTCTAATGTTTTCATGAATGCACCCGCACCAAATTTAACATCTAACACAATCGCATCAGCACCTGCAGCAATTTTTTTACTCATGATGGAAGAGGCAATTAAAGGAATTGATTCAACAGTAGATGTTACATCACGTAATGCATATAAATATTTATCTGCAGGAGCTAGGTTCCCTGTTTGTCCAATGATTGCAATTTTTTTATCATTGACTTGTTTAATAAATTCTTCCATTTCAAGTTCAATTCTCATTCCTGAAATAGATTCTAATTTATCAAGGGTACCCCCTGTATGCCCAAGACCTCGTCCACTCATTTTTGCAACAGGGACACCAACAGAAGCCACAAGAGGTCCTAAAATTAATGAAGTTTTATCTCCTACTCCTCCTGTTGAATGCTTATCCACTTTAATTCCTTCAATTGCTGACAAATCAACGACTTCACCTGTCGCTACCATCGCTTGTGTTAAAGCTAATCTCTCAGCTTTTGTCATATCATTAAATACCACTGCCATTAAAAAAGCAGACATTTGGTAATCTGGGATTTCTTTATTTGTATACCCATTAATCATCCATTCAATTTCTTCTTTTGTTAATTCTACATTATGTCTTTTTTTGTAGATTAAATCTACCATTCTCATTTTCCAATCACCTTTTTTCTTTAAAAATAAAAACAATTAAATTATACCCCAAACTGGAAAAGGATGTAATCCTATTCGCGTTATAACATAAAAAAAAGATTTTTAAGGAATACTTCTATTAGGTAATGGAAAAATATAATTATAACCTTGACTAAATGAGGTGAAAATGATGTTCCGTCAACATAAAATCTTATGCGAAAATAAAGAGGTTATTGTCTATCTCTTCTTGTATGATCAGGAAATAGACCTTGAAACAATGAAGAATATTTTTTCCCAAATGTCTACTATGACATTAGAATCACGAATTTTAGACTACTTTTCCCAACATAACATAAAATTTTTCGGGAATCATATTCGCATTGTCTATCATGCAACCATTGTCAAAGATTTTGTTTTAAATCAAAAATATCATCATAAAAAACAGGCTGACAACGTCGTTAATTTATATCGTTAACGACAAAACAAAAGAGTGATATCTAATTATAATAGATATCACTTTTTTGTTTTAATAATTTTTATTTTTATTTTTTTCATCATCTTCTATAGGGGAAGTCAGTTCATTTAAAGATAAATCAAATTCATTTCCGAACTCAAAAAAACCAAACAGACTTTGATGAAGGCAACGATTCATTTCATTTTGCCAGGCATGATTAAAAGCTGAATGAGACTCAGTATGAGAGACATGGCGTTCTTTTTTCAAAATAATCAACTCCTTTATCTTAAAACAGTTGTTAAAATAACTAATAACATTAAGACAATAAGATAAGTAAGAACGGCTTTTGCAAAATTTCGTTTATTTGTATTCACTCGTTTACTAAAACTATAATAAATAAAAGAAACGAGATTCACGATAGGAATCATAGCGAGCAAAAGTAAAAAAATCCATTCTTCTATTTTAATGACAGGTTCTAATTCAATTTCTTGATGTGTCTTTTCCATTAACTCCGCCCTTTCTATTGAATGTATTACTTATTTTTAGAATTCAAAAATTTTTTATACTTATTTTTAGCACAAAAAAAGAACAGTCTCCTTAAGAGACTGTTCTTTCTATAATGCTTTTTTGATAATTGTTTCAACTTGCTCACAAATGTCGTTCGTTGACAATTCTGAATAAGCTTCATAAGGAATTGCATCGTGAATTTTCATTTTAACAACCGTTTTTCTTGGCCAACGCTTCGCTACTTCATAACTATTAAAGATAGTGACTGGAATAATATCCGCTTTAGCTTTTTGGGCTAATTTAAAGCTTCCAGCTTTGAATGAACCCATTTTTGCGTCTACCATACGAGTTCCTTCGGGGAAAATAACCATTAAATGACCTTCTTTAACTGTTTTAGCGGCATTTGAGATAACCTTAACAGATTGTCGCACATCATTTCGATCCATAAATTGACATTGAATTAAACGCATGCTATCACTTAATAAAAAAATATGATCTAATTCCTTTTTAGCAACGTATCCATGCGGACGTTTAATCGCTTTCAACATGGCCACAATATCGATATTACTTTGATGATTTGCATAAATAACACCGTGTTCAACTTCATCTAACTTTTCAAGACCATCCACTTCTACTCGAACATTAAATACTAATGGAATAGCCCATGAAACAACCCAACTGATAAATGAAAACTTCTCAACTGAAGAATACTTTTCGTCTTTTAGCTGTTGAACACGGAAATTTACACCTAAAACCGTGATAATGATGATTAATAGTAATAATCCTATAACTCCCAATCCCCAAAATAAAATAGTTAACAAGTCTTACTCACCCTTTCGTAAACATTAAATCTAAGCTCCTGAACCTTTTTTTCCTTTATACAACGCCACTCATCCCAATTAATTTCAGGGAAATAAGTATCACCTTCAAAGGTAGCATCAATATGCGTAATATATAAACGATCTGCTATTGGTAATGTCTGTTCATAAATTGAACGACCCCCAATGACAAATAATTCTTTAGAATTTTGATAGTTTGCTAAGATTTTATTTAAATTATCTGTAATCGTGACTTGTTCATGATTATAACTCATTTGCTTCGTTAACACAATATGGTGACGATTCGGTAATGGTTTATTTTGATAAGACAAAATCGACTCAAACGTATGACGCCCCATTAAAATATCATGTCCTGTTGTTGTTTCTTTAAAATATTTTAAATCTTCTTTATAATGCCACGGTAATTGATTATTAACACCGATTAATTGATTTTGATCAAAAGCTACAATAAGTGAAATCATCTTCTATTCCCCTTTTTTAAACTGCTACAACCCCTTTTAATAATGGATGAGGATCATAACCTTCTAATGTAAAATCTTCATATTTAAAATCAAAAATTGATTTAACGTCTTGATTTAACTTCATGGTTGGAAGAGGGCGAATATCACGTCCTAATTGAATTTTAACTTGTTCTAAATGATTTTGATAAATATGCGCATCTCCAAGAGTATGAACAAACTCTCCAACTTCTAAACCTGTCACTTGTGCAATCATCATCGTTAATAAAGCATATGATGCAATATTAAATGGTACACCTAAGAAAATATCAGCAGAACGTTGATATAACATACATGATAATTTTCCATCATTTACATAAAATTGAAATAATAAATGACATGGGGGTAAGGCCATTTGATCAAGTTCTCCAACATTCCAGGCATTCACAATTAAGCGACGTGAATTTGGATTTGTTTTAATTTGTTCTACTACTTCAGCTAACTGATCAATAACTGTTCCATTAGCTCCTTCCCAACGACGCCATTGTTTTCCATAAACAGGTCCTAAATTTCCTTCTTCATCTGCCCACTCATTCCAAATTCGTACCCCATTTTCTTGTAAATACTTAACGTTTGTATCTCCACTAATAAACCATAGTAATTCATGAATAATTGATTTCAAGTGAACTTTTTTAGTTGTTAATAACGGAAATCCTTCTGCCAAATCAAAACGCATCTGATATCCAAAGGTACTAATCGTTCCTGTTCCTGTTCGATCACCTTTTGTTGTCCCATTCTCTAATACATGATTTAATAAATCTAAGTATTGTTTCATTTATTTCACTCCTAAACTATATGATTACCTTACTTATTATTACAACTTTAAACTTTATCAATGACACCATAGAAAAAATGCCGTTTTTGATTTTCCCTTCTAATATCAAATCCTAATTCTTTTATTGACAGATTCCCGTAGTTCGATTTAACAACGACTCGTTTCTTAGCGACACGTAATGCTTCTTTAACATGTTCATTTGTCATAACATCATAAGATACAATCGGTTTGATTACTTTAATCCCATGAGAAGACTCAACGGAAGTATCAAACATGAAATCAAAGTATACCACATCAAACGAGTTACTGCGACAATTTTTTAAATATTCTAAATTATCTTCATTCCTAATCTGAATTCGATTAATTAATGAAGACCACTCTGGTTTTTCATGCTGAACATAGTAACTTAATCCTTCTTTAACAATGACGGAAAGAGGGAAACTTTTTTCTAATGACACCACTTCTCCCGTCTGACCAACAACATAGTTAGCGACCAATGTATCAGAGGCTAACCCTAAATTACAATCTAAAAATGTCATGCCTGATTCTAACTGACATGCTGTGATTAAACTGTCTTTTTGTCCCCTTTCGAGCTGCTTAATTCGATGCATAGCCATATTAGGATGAAAGAAAACTTCCTCTTGGCCTTTTTTGTAATAACTTAATCCACGTTGATTATTAACAACAAATATATCAGAGTCTACATGTTCTAATAAATATTTGACAGTCTTTTTATGACGTGAATAAAACGGAATATTTAATTTTTTTGATAAAGTTGAAGCTTGTGAAACAAGAGCCTCTGTTTCATCAAAAGCTGTTGTAATAATCATACGACTCACCTTTTCTAAATATTTTTTGATTTCGTGTTGAATAAAATCATGTCATCGACTTGTTTTTCCGTGAGGTCATAATATCGCCACATGATAATAATAGCAATAACGGCGCCGAAAATAGGATATAAAACATACATGTTCCAAATACCATTTAAAGTCTGTGGGGTTTGTATCACACCAGCTTCATATCCCACACGCTCTAATACAAATCCACTAATCGCCCCAGCAACAGCAGCCGATAACTTAGCTGTAAAAGTTTGTAAAGAAAAACTAATGCCTTCTGCTCGTTCATTTGTTGTATACGTTCCATACTCAATACAATCTACGGTAAATAATCCAATCATAAAAGTTGGGACTTGTGCAATTCCTTTTATTGTCGTAAAAAGGTGAACCCATACAATGTTTGAATAGCCAATCAAATAAAAAACCAATGAAGAGAGAATAGCAACGATAAATGCCATAATAAAAATTTTCTTTTTACCGTATCGTTTAATCAGTGGAGGTAAAACAAAGGGAACCAATAACATAGGGATCATGTTCGCAATGGTTAAAGTTGAAATATAAGATTCATTTCCTAAATTATAAATTGCAAAATAATTAATCGAGACTGTTGAGGTATTCGTTAAACTCGCCATAATAATAGCACCATAGAAAATGAGTAAATATTTATTATTCAAGACAAAGCTAAAGATTTTCTTAAGACTTAACACCTCTTTTTGCTGATAAACATAACGTTCTCTCCCTAGATATCTTAAAGGTAACATAGACAGGAGGGCGAGAGTGGCTAATAATAAAACAGTTCCAGTCCAAGCGATTTTAGAGAGGAGGGTCATAAAAAATAACGAGATAATGACGGATCCTAATCCTGCTCCAATACGACCTATGGAAATAAGGGTCACACGTTCATTTGAATTATGAGTCATGACTGTTGCTAATGCAAAAATGGGAACGTCACTAATGGTATAAATAATGCCCCAAATAAGATACGTGATATAAGCATAAATCAAACTATTGATCCCACCACCTCCTACTTTAATAAAAAGGATAACAGTGGTTAAAGGCATTAAAAAAATCACTAATTTAATCCATGGGATAAATTTTCCACCCTCTAAATTAGTTTTATCTACTATAATTCCCATAATGGGATCATTGACCGCATCAAAAATTCTAGCAATTAAAAACATCGTTCCAACGGCCCCCGCCGTAATCCCAACCACATCGGTATAAAATAGCATTAAAAACTGATAAACTAAAAAATAAATCAGATTTTGTCCCATAAAATAGCCGCCATATGCTAATCGCTCTAACCGATTTGTCACAAATTGTTCTCTAGCCATGCATCATCCTCCATTATAAATTAAACCCAAAATAACAATGATGAAGTGATACCATACAAGCTCACTAACTATCTATTTATTTTGACAGATTCCCTTAATAAGTTCAAGTATTCGATTCAATATTAACGTGTCCATTTTGAAGTTAGACATTCGTCTTCACCTATCAAAATAAAAAAGTTTTAGCCCTCTTTTATCTTAACAAAAGGAGGGTTAAAACTTTTCTCTTATTAAAGAAGCACTTCAATGAGATCCTGATCTTCAGTCGACAATTCTTTTAATTCTTGACGTTCTATTGGTTTAGTTTGAATAAACGAAACTTTTTCTGCAACGACTTCAACAACTCTCAATGATTTATAATTAGGCACCTCATACGTTTTATGAACTAATCTTGCTTTCACCCCAATGATGGCTCCTTTTCCACAGTATTCAACTACACTTTTAGCAATTCCCTCCCATAGGGTTATATTGATAAAATCTGTTTCATACTCACCACTCAAAGCATTTTTAAAAGAACGAGTGACAGCTAGTGTAATCGTTGAGACTTTCTTTCCATCAATTGTTTGTGATAACTCAGGTTGACGGACCACACGTCCGACTAATACAACATTGTTTAACATAATTTTTCACTCCAAAGTTTTAAAATTGTGCGCACTAATTTAATATACGATGACTTTTCTTCTTTTCCTTTTTTTATTTTTTTTAATTTTTAAAAATCAGAAAACGTATTCACCTTTTTTTAGATATAAGAACACAGAATGAACACAAAATTTTGTCGAATTTTGATATAATTTTTTTTGTATTCATGAACATCCCCCCCCGTTCATGTAATACATTCCTTTCATTATTGTTTTTCATTCCATTTTTAATTTTTTACATCCCCTCATCAAACAAACGTATTGGGTTTTTGACTTAGCTAACTTTTTTATGCTAAGTACCAATGCAACCTTATACTATTCCCCTCTCAAGGAGAACTGGTGCCCCCCACCAGTTCTCCTTTTTTTATCTTATAAAATAAAAAGAAACAGGAATTTCATCCTGTTTCTTTTTATTTTATTTTTTAGGAAGTAACTTAAACGTACTAAAACGATCGGCTACAAAATAATCTTTTGCTACCTGTTGTAAATCCTCAATCGTTAATTTTTCTAAAATATCTAGAATCGTAAATAAATGAACACCATTAAAAGCATATTGTGTGAATTGGTTCGCAATAAATTCCACAGAATTTAAAGCGCTTAAAAAGCGGCCTACTTTTTTATTTTTGATCCGATTAAATTCATCTTCATTAAATGCCATGGTTGAAATACTCTCTAATTTTTCTCTTAAACTCGATGCTAATTCATCGGGATATCGAGTGTCTCCTCCAACAATAGAAAAACCAAAGGCCGATTCAAAGTTTGTTTCATAAGAGAATGTATCATTAATATAACCCTTGTCTAACATTTCTTCATAATAAGCAGAACTACTACCAAATATCAAATCAAAAATAATATCAACAGCTATTTCATTCTTTAATAAAACTTCACCTTGACGATCTTTTGTCACATCTTTAATTCCTAAAAAGACTTTTGGAGTCGTGACTTCCATTTCTAGGACGCTTTCTTTTGTCACAGCATAATCAGGCTCTTCTGGATATTGGCGTGGAATCTCATCTGCTTTCACATATTCTTTAGCAGCTTGATTTTGACGCACTAACGTCATGATTTCTTCTGGATTAAAATCACCAATAACAAAGAGTAACATGTTCGAAGGATGATAAAAGGTATGATAACATTCATATAATAAATCCGCTGTAATCGGTTGGATAGAATCAACGGTTCCGGCGATATCAATCTTTACTGGGTGATCTTTGAATAGATTATTAATGATTCCATAATAAGCTCTAAAATCAGGGTTATCGTCATACATTTTTATTTCTTGTGCAATAATGCCTTTTTCTTTTTCAACCGTTTCTTCTGTAAAATAAGGAGTTTGAACAAAGTCAATTAATGTCGTTAAATTCTCTGATAATTCACTTGTACAAGAAAATAAATAACACGTTCTCGTAAATGAAGTAAAAGCATTTGACGAGGCACTATGTGCAGAGAATTTTTCAAAAACATCATAGTCTTGTTTTTCAAATAATTTATGTTCGAGGAAATGAGCAATTCCATCTGGAACACGTTTCATTTCTGATTGCCCAATCGGAACAAACTCATTATCAATTGAACCATATTTCGTAGTAAAGGTTGCAAAAGATTTATTAAAGCCTGGTTTGGGTAATAAATAAACTTTTAACCCATTTTCTAATTCTTCAAAATATAACTTTTCTTGTAATTGAGGGAACTCTTTAAATTCCATTATTCTGTCACCTCTTTCCCAGTTAAGAAGAAGATGGCATCTTCTTCGATTTTACTTGCAACACGCTTGATATCATCCACAGTAACAGCATTCACTTGATCAATCCACTCTTCAACGGTTAAAGGTTGGTCTAAAAGAGCATTTAAATTTTCGTGAGCCATCATCCCTGACGCTTGATCTAAAGATTCTAACTTAGAGTTAATTAATGATTTTTTAGCTAAATCCATTTCTTTATCTGTAAAATTACCATCAACCATATCCTTTAATTGTTGGCCGATAATCTCTAATGCTTTTTGATAATTTTGTGCTTCAATTCCTGAATAAACATACATTAAACCTTTATAGTTATCTAAACGAGAGGCACAGTAGTAACATAAAGAAGCTTTTTCTCGTACATTCATAAATAATTTTGAATGAGCATATCCTCCAAACATCCCATTAAACACTAATAATGGTAGATAGTCATCTTCTCCAATTCGGGTATGAGTTCGATAACCAATATTTAGTTTTCCTTGAGAGATATCTTGCTCTTCTTTCACCACTTCAATCTTTTTAATTTCTTTATCTTCGTGGTCAATTATTTGAGCATTTGTTGACTGAACATTGAATTGTAAATGTTGTTTAAAAGATTCATACACGGCTTGATGATCAATATCACCGACAACCATAATCGTTATTTGATCTTCTGTCAGCATTTTTTGATAAGTTTCTACTAAATCTTTTGCGTTAATTTTTTCTAAATCCTCGACATACCCGATAGAGGTAATGCTAAAACTTTCATCCTTACACATAATTTCAACGAGTTTTTGAAGGGAATAAGAAACTTTATCATCATAAATCGATTCAATATATTCCTTTAATAAACGTTTTTCAACTTCTACCACTTGATCTTTAAAGGCTCCGTCAACAAAACAAGGATGTAAAATGACCTCTTTTAATAAATCAATTCCTTGTTCGAGCAAATCTTCTGAATGACTTAAAAATTTTTCATTTGCTAATGAAAGGTAAAACTTAATATTATGTGTTTTTCCACGTTTTTCAACTGTCGCTGATAAAGAACCACCATATAAGGTTTCTAAATACGTATTTAATTCCTTTTTTGAAGGATATTTTTTCGTTGCAGAACGCATTACATATGGAAGTAACGAACGCTTCGTTACACTATCACGTTCAATCTCCGATTGAAACGAAACTGAAATAAGATTCGTTTTAAATTTATCACTTTTTATCGTTGTTAACTTATATCCTAAGTCATCAAATTGACGAACTTCCATAAATTCACCACCTCTAATTTATTAAATTAAGAATTACCTTAATTTCTTGCACATTAATTATAGGGTATTTTGAACATTAAATCAAAAAAATTCCATTTATTTTTATTAACGGTCTAAATCCCTATTAACAGTTTATTCAATAATCATCATTTAATCCGTGAAATGTTGTGTCACATAATAAGTCCTAATCCCCTCTTCATCTACAACATAAACCCCTACTCCAATTTGATGAAATTCATCATTCACCATATTAGCATAATGATTAGGAGAAGATTTCCATGCATCAAAAATAACTTGTGCTGTTGTTAATGGACTTTGAGAACGATAAATATTTTCACCACTAATATGCACTGCTATTTGAAATTGCTCTTGAAGCTGTGAAAAAGTTAGATGGCCATTATGATCAAAATATTGATACTCATACATATCTTTTGATTTAGCTCTTGCTGTGTCGGTTAACTCCTTACTTTTACTCAATGATTCAATTCCTAAACTTACACGCGTATCATTGACTAAGTCAATAATCTGTTGTTCCATACTTTCAACGAATTCCCCTGAAGCTGGTCTGACTTGGCTACTCTCCTCTTCTGAAGTAGAAAGAGGACTCTCATTTTTGGGTGACTCATTCCCTGTCTGCTGATTTTCACTATCTGTCTTTTCAACGGATTCATCTATTGAGGGCTTAGGAACCTCAGCTTCTTTAGGCGGTGCTACATCTTGATGAACTTCATTAAATTTTGGAATATCCTCTTTTTTTACTAACGTAATTGAAATGTCTTTAGGTAATAATAAGGCGACCGCCTCCTGCTGACATTGACATCCTGCCATCAAACAAAGTAAACCAATGATGAATAAAAATAGTTTTTTATTTTTAATCAACCCCGTCACTTCCTTTTTTTATCCATTATTACTTATTTAATATCAGTTAGAAAACTTATTTTATACCTCTTTTTATTAAAATAAAAAGAACAATCCTATTCTTTCGGATTGTTCTTTTACTTAATTACGCTAATTCTAACGCAATTTCCATCATTTTTGTAAATGTATTTTGACGTTCTTCAGCCGTTGTTACTTCATGAGTTACTAATGAGTCAGACACCGTTAAAATACATAATGCATTCACGCCTGCGTAAGCTGCATTCATATATAAAGCGGCTGCTTCCATTTCAACACCCATAACTCCCATTTTAGCCCATTTTTTCCATGAATCTGCGTCTGCATCATAGAAAATATCAGAAGATAAAATATTTCCGACTTTAACATCAATTTCTTTTTCAGCTGCTACTTTGACCGCTTTACTTAATAATTCATAAGAAGCGATTGGAGCATAAGTCCCTGGTAAATTATATTGAGATGCATAGTTAGAATTTGTACAAGCACCCATTCCGATAATGACATCACGGATTTTTACATCTTCTTGAAGAGAACCACAAGAACCGATACGAATTAAATTTTTCACGCCGTAAAAATGAATTAATTCGTAAGAGTAAATCCCAATAGATGGGATTCCCATTCCTGATCCCATAACTGAGATTTTTTTCCCTTTATAAGTTCCAGTATATCCAAACATATTACGAACTGTATTAAATTGCACAACATCTTCTAAGAAATTGTCTGCAATATATTTTGCACGTAATGGATCTCCTGGTAATAAGACTGTTTCTGCGATAATTCCTTGTTCTGTACAACCAATGTGTGGTGTTGGAATTGCCATTTTATTCACTCCTCTTAAATCACTAATATGCTGTTGTATTTTCTTTTCCTTGAACTAATGAAACACCACCAGATGTTCCAATACGGTTTGCTCCGGCTTCAACCATCACTTTCATATCCTCAGCGGTACGGACACCTCCTGAAGCTTTAACCCCAACTGATTCTCCTACTGTTTGACGCATTAAAGCAACGTCAGCTGCTGTGGCTCCACCTGTTGAGAATCCAGTTGATGTTTTAACAAAATGAGCTCCTGCTTTAACAGCCATTTCACAAGCTTTTACTTTTTCTTCATCTGTTAATAAGCATGTTTCGATAATAACTTTTACTAAGACACCGTTTGCAGCCTCTACAACCGCCTTAATATCTTCATACACTAATTCCCAATTTTGATCTTTTGCAGCCCCTACATTGATAACCATATCAATTTCAGATGCCCCGTTTTCAATTGCTAATTTTGTTTCGTATGCTTTTACTTCTTTGAATGTTGCTCCTAATGGAAATCCAATCACTGTACAAACTTTAACGTCTGTTCCTTTTAACTCATTAGCACAAGTTGCGACCCAAGTTGGATTCACACATACTGAAGCAAAATTGAATTGTTTTGCCTCTTCACATAATGTTAAAATTTGAGCTTTCGTTGTTTCAGGTTTTAAAATCGTGTGATCAATATACTTATTCACTTCCATTGAAATCCTCCTCGAGACAGATTAAATCCTAATGATTTATTTGCCTTTATTAGTATATCTGAAGTTATGAATGTTATATCAGTAATTCATTAGGAACATTCTAAAAAATCAGAATTTAAGTGTTTTCAGTGAAGAAATTATCCAGATTCTTCAACTAACTCACCCTCAATTCTACCAAAAAATGACCACTTTTAAAATCTTTTTATTAGTATTTTGTCGAATTAAGCAGACTTTTTTATCTCAATCCAAGTGTTTTTCCTTAATTGAATATAAATAACGTGAAAAAGTCCGGATCATTAAAAAGACAGGAAGTGCAAAAAATACACCTTGAAAGCCCATAATAGTCGCAGCAACCACCATAATCATCATAATTAATAAAGGATGCATATCAAGGTTGCGACCAATAATGAAAGGCTGTAAAAAATTCGCTTCTATACACTGTAAAATGGCTAAAATAATAATTACAATAATCACTTTATTCCAAGAAATTGATAACGCAAAGACGACAACCGGAATAGCCCCAATAAATGGCCCAATAAACGGAATAAAGTCCGTTAAGCCAATTAAAACGCCAAATAATAAAGCATAATCAATTCCTGCAATCATCAACAGAATGGTTGCAATAATTGACAACGTCACCATAATTAAAAAGACCCCACGAATATATGAACCCAAGGATTCATCTAACAACCCAGCGATTGAGACTGCATGATGTCGAAATCGCCTTGGTACAATTTTTAATAACCCGTGCATCATTTTCTCAAAGTCTTTTAAAAAATAAAATAACGCAATTGGAACAATAATGATATTAACTAATGAGCCAATAATTGAAAAAATCATATTGAAGGTCCATCCTGTAATTTCACGCATATGAGTCGTCAAGGTGCTCATCCAGCTACTATAATCTCCTAAAAAATACTGACTGACATTAAGATTAAACTTCTGATCAAAAATCATAATTTGTGTTTGAATAGCCTCTAAATAAGTAGGCAAATTCATGACTAAATCATGTAACTCTCTTAAAATTGTTGGCAAAAACCATGAAATGACACCGTATAAACTTCCAAAAATAAAAAGATAAAATAAAAAAACGGATAAAACCCTTGGAAGCCGAAGTCGATCAATGCAAAGAATGAGAGGATGAATAACATAGGCTAATAAAAAGGCAATTAAAAATGGAAATAAACTCGACCAAATATCTGAAAGAATATTTCCCCAAATAGGAGAAGTTTGAACAAATAAAAAAACAATGCTTAATAACATTAAGACCACTAATGTATACATCCCAAATTTTATAATTTTTGCATATTTTGAAAAAAATTCTTCCATGTCTCTCACCTCGTTAAGTTCAGCTAGTCGTATCATAAAATTATTCTATGTCTTTATATTATAGGTGTCTAAGTTTTGATTATGCCTCTCCTTTTTATTTTTAAAAAAATAAAAACAGGCTATAGCTTAAGCTATAACCTGTTTTTGATTTTTAAAGCCCTTCATCTTTACTATTTGATGACTTAATAAAAATTGACTGACTCCTAAGATAAACTGGCTAAGTCCTAATGCAAGATAAGGACCAAAAACAAAATGGACGTAATACGATAAGAAAAATGTCAAGAGCGAGGTAAAAGCAATATATGAATATTTAACATACGGGCGACTTGCAAGATTTTCACACCGTGCGATTAAGAAAATCGGACAAATCAAAAGTCCCCCATTTAACATAAATAATAATAAAATCCAATACTCAAAATGAGCCATTTGCATAAATAAAGCACCTAACAAAGTATAAGTCCCAATATAAAGAACAAACACCTTATAATCTAGAATTTGACGCTTCATCAAAAATAGCGCACAAATGATAAGGGGAAGAATTAAAGTTCCCGCTAACGATCCTTCAAATAATCCTGCTAAAACAGTTTGAAGGGAATGAAACTTTAAAATAAATTCATCATAAGTTAAGGTAAGCGGTCCGTTAACAGCACTCATAAAAGGTGAACTAAACATCGGTGGGGTTTGTAAAATTCCTAAATTTTGATTAATGGAGATGCTTCCCCATACCCCAACTAAATAACCAATTAATACAGGGTGTACGAGATATAAATTTCCTTTCGGTTTAATCATTGAAGAGACTAAAATTATTAAAAGACTTGCCATACAAAAAGCGGTAACCGGGGCGTCTAAGGATAACATTAAAATCAATATCATAACAAATAATAATGAGGGACGTTCAATTAAGCTCTTTACGCCTTGTTTTAATGTCAAAAGACGATGATTCGATAAAGAAGCTAAACTATAGTCTACCACCGTTGCAAATCCTAAAATAACCATTAATTTAGTCAAATGAATTTTAAAAATTTCAATGGCAATGGTTGATCCTAAATGACCAATGGTTGAATAATAACCATATTCAACAAATAATCCCATCAAAATGAGTAAGCTAGCAACTAAATAAAGAATTTTAATTTGTTTTTTTTCATTAATAGTTAATCTTAAAGGATGGTTTAATCGTCGCTTAATGGCTAATTTAATCTTTTTCATGTCGTTTCTCCTCAATCTTAAAAAGTAATTCTATTCTATCATGAGATAAATCATTTTGGGATAGCTATCTTTCTAAATATTCAAAAAAAAATTAGCAAAGCGCTAATTTTTTCCTTATTTATACTCATCTTTTAAGTCTTCTTCTGAAATTTGATATAAGTTAACATGACAATATCCCATTGGATTTTTGGTCAAATAGTCTTGATGATAACGCTCTGCCTGATAAAAGGGGCTCTCTTTTTTTACTTCTACCACAATAGGAGATGCATAATTAGGTTGTATCTTTTGAATAAATCTTTCTATAACCGGACGCAAAGCTTCATCGTCATAATAAATTCCTGTTCGATATTGAACGCCAACGTCCCCCCCTTGTTTATTCAATGAAGTGGGATCAATAATTTTAAATAAATGCTCAAGAAGTCGCTCTAATGAAATAACTTGCTCATCATAATAAATTTCACAGGCTTCCACATGATTCGTATTTTGGGCACAAACTTCTTCATAAGTTGGATTCATCGTGAAACCATCTGTATACCCGACACGTGTGGATAAAACACCTTTTAATCGCTTAAAATAAGCTTCGACTCCCCAAAAACAGCCCCCCGCTAAAATGATTTTCTTCATTATTATTTTCCCCCTTTGCTTAAGCTTGATCCCCTTTACGCTTAACTTTAATTGATTTGGTTAACTCATTGATGACATAACTAGCTGCGATTAATCCCGCTACACTTGGAACAAAGGCATTCGAAGCAGGTGGTAATTGTTGTTTACGAACTTCACTATCTTCTTTTCCAACAATTTTAAGAGTATCCTCTCGTCCAATAATTGGTCGCTCTGTCGAATAAATAACTGGAATTTTACCACTTACTTTTTCTTTTTTTAATTTAGTACGAATCACTTTAGCCACTGGATCATAAGACGTCTTCTGCAAGTCTGTGATTTCAAATTTAGTTGGATCTAATTTATTAGCGGCTCCCATTGAAGAAATAAATTTAATATTTCGTTTTAAACATTCTTTAATTAAATGAATTTTATAGCTAATTGTATCTGAAGCATCTACAATAAAATCAATGTGATGATCAAATAATAAGGAAGCCGTTTCTTCTGTATAAAACATATGCATTTGAATCACCTTACATGCTGGATTAATTTCCGCAATACGCTCAGCCATCACCTCAACTTTTTTACGTCCTACCGTCTTATGAGTCGCATGAATTTGACGATTTACATTCGTGATATCTACCACATCTTTATCAATTAAAATTAACGTTCCCACACCTGTACGTGCTAATGCCTCCACGGCAAACGAACCGACACCACCAATTCCGAGCACGGCAACCGTACTATTTTTTAAGATTTCTGTTCCTTCAGGTCCATAAACTAATTCATTTCTAGAAAATTGATGTAACATCTCGTCTTGCTCCTTACTCTTTCTAATTATTTAACTGCTTTGATTATACCGTTATTCTCTCTAAATTACCACGATGACTCACTTTTTTTAGGCTATTTTTTAAAATTTAGTATGAAATCTAAAATACTGGCTATAATAATAGTGTCAAATGAAATGTCATTCGGCAGTAAGTATTTGTTGGTGATTAATATACCTCATTTCCTCGGATTTTAGTTGGTATCCAACATCAAGTTACTGTCACGTAGATGATGTAGTTTAGTTGTTTTATGATGAGTGACCTCTTTCATTTGATAGATGCATATGATTTCATTTTCGTCAGTAGATGTAAAAAATAATATGCGTCTAAATCCCCTGAATTGTGCGTATGGTGATTAGTTGTGAAATCCGAACATTTCTGATAAGGGAATCCGGAGTTCTGATATTGTGTTGAATGCCTAACCATTTTGTTAGGAATCCTAATATATCAGACAGGATACCCACCTGCTCTCGAGCGGGTTTATTATCCTAACACTTACGGCAATTTGGGTTATTTAAGATGACACGGATAGCAATATCCGTGTTTTTTTATTTTATCTCAATTTATTTATTGCACTTTATCGCTTAACATGATAAAATCTAATTCCAAACTGAACCGTCAGATGATTTTTCATTTAAAATAATACACTTCTTATACCACATTTTAAACTCTATCTAGTCCATAAGGACCCTAACCCTTCAGATTAAGATAGATTTTGCCTTGACGGTCACTTTGGGCTAAAAACAAAAAGAATTTAGTTTAGATATAAATGAGATGAGTTAAATTGACCTTGCAATCTATCCAATATCATGTTAAAATTTACTCATCTTCTGAGATATGCGTAAGGTGATTAGTTCTTTAAATCCGAACATTTCTGATTAGGGAATCCGATTCGCTAGTGTGGTGTTGAATGCCTAGCTTTTATCACCTAGGACTCCTAAAACACTAGATACGATGCCCACCTGCTATTTTAGCGGGTTTATATCCTAACACCTACGGTATTTTGGATAAACACGAATCAATATGATTCGTGTTTTTTTTATTTATATAAATAAAAAGGATGCGGTGTGAGAACCTCATCCTTTTTTTATGGCATTAAAACATTTTCTAAACGTACCGTTCCATTTTCCTTGATCACACGATATAACGTATCGTTCATTAAATCAATCCCTGATTCAAATAAACTTCCATAAGTATTAATAAATTTTTCATCAATGCGATGTAAATAAACATAATCATACTCATTTAACCTCGATGCCCATTCCGAAACGGATAAATTACAAGTGTATAAATCAGTATCTGAATAAGGGTCACCTAAACTATACTCATATGTATTAATGTGAATTGGCGTTAAAATATAACGTGATGTTAAATGACCATGACGATTATTTTGCGTAATAAGGTAAACACGGTCAGTAGGATTAACCACCTCTAATAGTTTTTCCATTTCATAATAATCCCATCTTGTTTCAACACTTTGATCAATATAATAAGGGGCTAAAATGGTACTATTTAATAGTGGTTTAATATTGATGAAAATTAAGCAAAAGACGACACAAGCTAATGGTAAATAAGGCTTAAACTTCTTTGACTCATCAGAATCAACACTCAACAACATATATACTAAGAAGATAAAGAATCCCGTTAAATAGGTTCCTAAATAGCGAGCGAGTGAGGCAAGACCTGTTGCTTCCCCTTCTGAATACGTAAATAAATAGACTGATAAGAGTGAAGCTGCAAAAATGAGGCATCCCATAAAGATTAAACGAATGGCCCATTTTATTCTAATTTGATATTTTTTGTTTGTTAAATAAACTAAACTTGCACCTAATAAGGCAAAAATAAATAAACACCCTATAAAGTTAATATCAATCATAAAGCCAGTGATTTTATCAGTAAATAAGGCATTAAAGAAATTAATCATCGTTTGTTTACGATACACAGGTTGATCATCGGCATAAAGATTTAATACTTTTTGTAAGGTTACACCAGGTTCTCCCCAGTAACTCCCTGTTTGACAAATCTTTAAGTACCAACTCCATGAGTACTTCGCAAATAAAATAGTGATTAAAGGCAAAATAAGCATCACTTTATTCACATAACGATTTTGCTTCATAAACGATTTAACCTCTAGGCGATTTAAAATTAAATCTGGCAGAATAATAACAAGTGAAATGGCAGCTAAACCAAATCCCGTTTCTTTAGTTAAGATGAGTGTAGCGAAAGCTAAGCTTAAATTCAATAAATTAAATTTAGACATGGGCTGACTAAAGTAACTATATAAGATATATCCAAAAATCACACCTAGTGTAGCATCAACATAAATCGTATGATAGAACTCATAATAAAAAGCGAGTGGAACCACAAGTACCGTAAAAGCTAACATTAAAAATTTCTTTGGTTCTTTCCAAGTGGTAAACTTTAAAATAGGAATCAATAACGCGATATTAAAAACATTGATGGCCCGATATAAATTTCCTTCAATAAATACCCCAGATAGTTTTTGTAAGAAATATTGGAATAAGGCAATCGCCGGTGGATAAGATTTAAACGTTGTCGTAGCAATGGATTGATTTCCAAGAACATCAAGTGCAAACATATTCTTTACCGTTAATCCCCAATGTGAAAACTCATCCCATTGTGTTAATAAACGACCCCGATGAGCCCACCAAATAAACCCAAAGAATAGTACAAAAAATAGTAAACCTGGTGTTAGAGAACGCATGAAAAACTCTTTTTTATCTTTCCAAACAAAATAAAGACTGAATCCAATCGCTAAAATAGTCAATCCGATCACCGCATAATATCCAACCTTTAATGAACCCAAAATTGAGCAAACATACATTAATAACGTCATGGATAAGACCGTTATCGGTAACACTTCTTCAAAACGCTTTTTAAAGAAGCCGCTATAACTAACTGTAATAGCTAATAAAATGAATAGAAATAAAACTAAATACATATGCGTTTATTTCCTCCTTCATTTTCCACTTCACGCTTAAAGACCCATTCACGTTGGATTTGGAAGCTTAATAAGAATAATAAGACATCCACGATTAATTTTAAACCAACTTCATTCATTTCAGACACTTTAAATAAATAAGTCACCCCAACACCAGAAATCAACATTTGAATGATGCATAAACAATAGTACTTGATAGCAGTTGAAATAGAATTTTCTTTTAAATTAAACACGGTATTTTTATTAACCATGAAATTCGCAACAGACGAAACGATACGTGCTAATACCGTTGCAATCATAATATAATTAAGTCCTGACATGCCTTTTAAAATCGAGATGAATAAGGTAAAAAATGAAATATCAATAATAAAAGAGGCAAATGAAGATAAGATAAATTTTAAAAATACCGAATATATTTTTAATGAATCAACTAACGGATTAAAATGAGAAGACTTATTCTCTTCTAAATAAATCGTTTGAATCGGAACCTCTGTAATACGAACTTGATTTTGTTTTGAATCAATTAACATATTCATTTCAAACTCAAAACGTTCACCCGACACATTCATCAATGTTTTTAAGTAGTTACGAGGGATAGCACGTAATCCTGTTTGTGTATCGGTCACTTTGACCCCACATAAAAATTTAAAAACATGACGTGTCATAATATTTCCAAAGCGACTTCTAAACGGAATATTGGCTGCATCAAAGTCACGACACCCCATAATTAAATCTGTCGGATGCTCCATCAAAGTATTTGAACATTTGATAATGTCCTCAAGACTATGCTGACCATCGGCATCTACGGTTACAACCCCAACGAGATTTGGAAACGTATTTAAAATATAATTAAATGCCGTTTTTAAAGCACGCCCTTTTCCTAAATTGACATGATGTCGTAACACATGACAATGATACACGTTTTTTGCTTCTTCAAAATACGAATCAAATGTTTCAACACTTCCATCATTCACAACTATAATATGTTCAAATTCATTTGACCTTAAATTTTTAATAAGATTTAGCATTTTCTCATCCGGATTTAAACACGGAATAAGGATCGCTACCTGATTAAATGGCTTCACTAATAAATCCCCTTTTCTGCTCCTAATTTTATTTTAAGTCCTCTTATATAAGAACCGATAAGTTTTGTGGATTTCAAAACCTTTAGTGGTTCTATAGTTATACCTTAGTATCACAACGGCTTAAATACTAAGACTGCTTCTATAAAACTATAGATGACATTTCGGTTTATATACGGACTAAAAGTTATACTCAACGTCTTGTCGATAATTGTACTTCTTGCCTTTTAATTATAAAATATTCCGTAATAGATGGAAACATTTTTTCATAAAAATCCTTCTTTAGGAATTATTTTACAACAAAAGGGAGCTAAGGCTCCCTTTTAATTTACTGTGCGAAATAATCATCTTTTAAGATTTCTTGTCCAATTTCAAACATTTCAAGAACTTTATTATTCATCGAATTAATATAAGCCTCTGTTCCAATTTCATCGTAAGACTCCGTATAGCCAGACCAAATATTATTTCTTGCATGTTCTGTGATCCATCCATAGTTTGAGAAGACAACTAATGACTCATCATCAGAGAATGCATCAACACCAAAGGCATGATAGTAATCATAATTTAAATTAAATAAATTAGCCACGGTTGGTGCAACATCAAATGAACTCATAAGCTTGCTGACTGTCTGAGGTTCCATGCCTGGCGTCCACATAATAAGTGGGACTTTATGAAGTTCCTGCCAATTCCACGCATTCGTATCATCATATGCCCAAATTTTATCATGATGGATTGGGTAAGGATAATGATCACCAAAGATGATAATCACAGTATCCTCTAATTCTCCTGCCTCTTCTAATCGATTAATTAAATACGCCATCGATTCATCAAATGCATTTTGTGCCGCATAATAATAAACAATTTCTTCATCTGCGCCTTCTTTGACAAACGGACGCACATAGTCATAATTAGCTGCAAGCTCTGTTCGTTGAGTCGTATAAGGCGTATGACCATTCGTTGTTAATATGTAACTAAAGAATTTCTCTTGTTGCAAGAAAATATCAGCAGAAGCTTTCATTAAATCTGTATCACTTGGCCAATTGACCATGTACTCCCACTCGTCTAAAAACGCTAGCCCAAGTGCTTTTTGATCATAGAATGTTTCATACCCAAGAGCGCGATGATAATTAAAGCGATTATAGAAATCTCCTGTATTGGAGTGGAATGATTGTGCTGTATATCCCGCCTCTTTAAACCGATTCGCTAGCGTATTTGGGAAGGTATTATTCGCAAAATCATACGAGGTTGTTCCATAAGACATCGATGGAACTAATGACGTGTTCACCACGAACTCGGAATCACTTGTTGAGGCTTTATACGTTGGAGAATAGTAATTATCAAAATACAGTCCCTCTTGAATCATTTTATATAACGTCGGCGTCATATTTTCATCAATCGCTAAATTCGACAAACTTTCAGCCAAAACAAATACTACATTTTTACCTTCAAATAATCCTGTCATCTCATTTTCAACATGTTCATGGTTCATTTCTTCAAAATAGGCATCGATTTGTTCATAATCTGCCGCAATCTTAAACTTTTTCGAAATAAATCGTTGCGTGGTAATGCTCACATCTTGCTTCGTATAAGCAAATAGACCAAATCGTTCCATTGCACGTTCTTTATCAAATAAAGATTCATACAAATAGTTATCGTCTTTAAATTTATCTGATACTGAATCGGTTGTCTCAAATGTTATTTTGGTCACCCAGTTTAATCCAAATGCTATGACAAAGCAAACCACAACCGCCATATAATCAAACTTTTGACGCTTCATTTGACGTTTTAATAAAACTAAAATCAAAATAAACAACACAACCGGAATAAAGAACAAAGTATATTTCCATTCTAAAACACGGAAAATCTCTCCCTTAACCGTTCCAAGTTCTCCTAAATTAGTGGCTTGGGAAACTGAAAAAAAGGCTTTATAAAAATAATGATAAATGACTTGTCCAAGTCCAAGAATGGCAAATAAGATTGCTGTCAATCCATAATAAATTTGGCGTCCCATTCCTTTAAATAACAATCCGATAGCGGCAAAGCCACATGCATACGCTGTTGAAAATAAAATAGAACGTTTAACTAAAACATTCAATCCCGCTAAATAATGCAATAAAAGATCTACACTGACTAATGTCACAATATAAGCGAATACTATCACATAAGATTTAATCCATCCAAATTTCTTCATAAATTCCACCTCTTCGCTATTTCACCTCATATTATACCAAAATACAAAAAGCAGTCGCAAGTCGTTTTAAATTTTGACATCTTTTCATAACTTGACACAATTCGAAGAAAGGTACCAATGAAAAGCGATTTTATGATATAATAGCACAGAAAAATGATACTTATTTTGAATAAAGGGGGCTCCTATGCTTAAACGATATTTAAAAGAAGAAAAGTTTACGTTACTAAGCTTTTTGATTCTAACGCTTCTTATTTTTTCACCATATATATTACACCTTAAATCCTTCACCTTAGGATTTGACTATCAAAACCAACACCTTTATTTTTATGAGGAATTTCATCGTCTACTAAGCAGTGGAGAAGCTCCATTTTGGTCATGGAACTTATTTTTAGGAACTAATTTTATCGGTTCTAAAACCTACTACCTCCTAGGCGATCCATTTGCGTACCTAACACTTTTATTCCCCGCTTCAAAAATGATGGGAGCAGTCTTTTACATCACTCTTTTAAAACTATTTGTCGCACTCATTGGGGTAAGTGCTTTTTTGAAAGAAATGGGAATCAAATCACAAATGAGATTTATTCCATCCATCATGTACACTTTTTGTGGTTGGGGCTTTTTATTCGTTGAACATCCGATGTACCTAACATGGTTCGCTCTACTTCCCCTTATCTTTTTAGCCATTGAAAAGTATTTAAATAAAGGGCGTGTCAGTCTCGTTGTTTTCGCCTCTTTTATTTTACTCATTTCAAATTACTATTTATTCTGGTCATTATGTGTCTTCTTAGTCTTTTATTGGCCACTCAGATATTTCATGACCCATGAATTTAATATTAGAGCATTTATTCTATCCTCTTTAAAACTTGTCGCAGCCTTTATCTTAGGAGCTTGTATGACGCTCATTCTCATTTTACCAGCCGTCATTCATACAGCCCTTAATACACGATTAAATGAAGCAAGCGAAGGATTGTCTTTTTTATGGAGACCGATTAAAATCTACCTTGATATTATCATGCGTTCATTCTGTCCAAACTTTGATTCAACATGGGACAAAGCCCTTCTCTTTAACACTGATGATTACCGAACAAACCAATTAACGCTTTATTCTGGTGTTGTGACCTATCTCTTTGTCTTTTCGTACTTCTTAGATAAAACAAAGTATAAATTAAAAGAAAATTGGCTTTGGTTAAGTTTATATGGTATCTTAGGACTTCTATTAATGACACCTTATGGCGGGTCTTTGATGCATGGACTAAGTGAACCAACCTTCCGTTTTACAATCTTAATCATAATGGTCAATGTCATCATCGTTGCAAAATATTTAAATCATCGAGAATTTAAAAGACTTCCGTTAGTTTTGAGTAGTGTGATTATCATCGCACTTTTAATTGGATTAATCGTCATTGGGTCAAATAGTTATGAATATCTCCAAGAGCTTCAATTAAAAGAACTCTTCGTCATGAAAGTCACTATCGTACTTGTCATCGCCTACTTACTCATCCTTCTCTTCATCAAAAAATTCTCAATTAAAATAGCATCCATTGCGATACTTCTCATCCTAGAACTTGGGATTAGTGCCTCTATGACGCTTAATCGTTATCCTGATGGTAGCGAAGACTTCAGGCTAGGTGAAAAATATGACCAAGAAGCCTTTGATTATCTAGAAGAACTTGATTCAAGTTTGTATCGGACTTATACGCCTATCCGTGCAACGGATTACAGTATTTACCGAAACTTAAACTTACACTATGGATACAAAAGCGTTTCAACGTACGATAGCATGTACCAATTTACACTTAGCGATTTCCTTTCCCTAATTGGGGCCAATCCGACGTATTGGGGCTTCCATATTCTTGAATCAGAGACAGCTAAAATGCTTGGCGTTAAATATTATGTCATCTCACACGATGAACAAGATTTAATTGACAACTTGGATGAGCTAACACTACTAAAAACATTCGAACATGAATCCGTTTATTTGTATAACGACTACTTACCAATTGGGTTCACGTATTCAAACTATTTAAAACAATCGGATGCTTTAGCTATGTCACCATCTGAGATTGATTTTGTTAACACCTTAGTCCTTGAAGACGATGACTTTGAATCACTTTCACTTAAAAAGCAAAGTGATAAGCGTGACCTATTTGAACAAACCACATACTCGCAAAATAGGATTGATGGAACGATTACCATCACGTCTCCTGCTTACCTTTACTTCTCGATTCCATACGATAAAGGGTGGAACTTATCCGTAAACGGTGTAAAAACAAACTTTGATAAAGTACAAGGTGGATTTATTGGACTTCCTCTTGAAACAGGTCATTATAACATCACCTTAACCTATACACCACCAGGTTTTAAACTAGGAGCTATCCTAACAACCATCAGTACGCTAGGATTTATCACAATCCTAATCATAGAATTCAAAAAAAATGAACTCGGAAATTAATTCCCGAGTTCATTTTTTTTATTGACGTTTTCGACGATCAGCGATTAAGAAGAAAATAAAAAGTCCGCTACAACATGCTGTTAAAATGATTCCAATATTTAATCCAATCGGCCAATATGAAAATTCAATCTCATATTCACCTGCGTCAAGTTGTAGTCCTAAGAACCCTTGATTCACCTTAATCGGTTGAACCTTTTCTCCATTCACTTTAACACTCCATCCCTTATCATAAGGAATTGAAGTAAATAACCACTGGTTATCTTCATTAATCGTAATACTTGTTTTTAAATCATCATTATTAAATTCTAACACATCTAAACCTTGTGTTTGACGTGTTGTATATAACTCATCATAACGACTTAAGTTTTCATCTAAGTAAATGTTCACTAGTGCTAGTGGATCACCGTAATCACCCACAACGACCTCTAAATAATCAAATTTCGGTTCAATATAAAATCCTGCATAATCAAACTGATATCCGATTTGCTCAAAAACTAATTCTCCATCTAAATACGCTCGAACCTCAAGATCCGGTGAGCCAAAGTTTTCAACATAAACCATTGTCTTTTCTTTTGGTTCTTCATATTCAAAGCTAAAGAATCCTGGTTTTCCCCATTCTAAAATTGACGTTAATTCTTCTAATGGATTGATATCACGGAATGAATGACTAGCATATTCATCTGGTACAACTAAATAATAAGGATATAACAAGTTTTGTTCAAGCGCAGACTTAGAATTAAAGTCAGATTCACTGATGACCTGATTAAAGGTAAAGCCTAAATCGGTATAGAATTGATTTTCATAAACAATCGCGCCATTTAAATGCGTTAAATATTGAAACCCATAAGGAAGATTTGCTTCTCCACCACTAAAATCAATATAGTATTTATAAGCTAATAAATTTAACACGTTCTCCTTCCCGATTTGTTGAGAAGTTGTCCAAGAAGCAACCTTAAGTGGAGACAAGAACTGATCTTGACTATACTGATAAACCGAGGTGTAGAATCTAAATCCTTTAAAGTTACTCGACATTGGTAAATTATCATCCGCTGGTTTTCCTTTTTGAGTCGTTCTAAATTCAACACGATAGAAACTATCATCCATTTCCTGAAGAGCTTTAAAGAAATCAGAACGCTCAACCGCCTCATAATCTAAATTCTCTTTTGTCAATGGTGCATCTGTGCTTAATAGGTTTCTAAATGAAATAAGTCCTTCGAGTGCAATAAACACTGATAAAATGACTATTTTATACTTAATTTTAGGTAAAACTAAAGTTAACGTAAAAATAATAACCAAGATAGATGCTAATAAACAATGATTTTTTAACATGACTAATTCGTGTGCATTAACATTCCATTGACGCCATAATGTAAACCCATACAATCCCCATACGATGACAATAACAGTTCCTGCCATAACCATTAAGGCTGTCTTAAGATATTTCGTATAGAAGGCTTCTTCACGGTCTTTAAAATAGGCGTCTAGGAAGCGCGTGAGCATCATGACAAATAAGAACATAAACATATACATCCAACGTGTATCAAGAGATCCTTGTAATAACACATAGAAGATTTTAAATACAAAGAAGAATGATAATATTCCAAGGAAAATAACATACCCCATTTTTTCTCGTTTATCTTTTAAGAAAAGTAATAATGGAACAACCACTGGTGTTAGGATGGTCGTATACAAAGAGGCTCCTCCTCCCCATCCAATTCCAGGATCCGTTGTGCAACTAATTAAGAAGTTAGGATCAAAACGATGTCCCACTGGGAAGAAAATACTCGTTACATAACGATAAAATTGCTTTAACGTGACCACCGATGTTAAACTAGTCCCACTTTCACTTAAACGCGGCGTTTGAATAATAATTAGTGCACTTGGAATTAAGATAAGCCCTCCAATTCCAATTCCGAGTAGATAAAAACCGATGATTTTTAATTGTGTCAAGAAAATTTCTTTTCCTCGATTCATTAAGAAGTTTCTAAATAAAGAATACATCATCGCAAACGGAATGAACTGATAAGAGAAATAAAAATTCATCATCGTTATGAGTGCCACCAGTAATACCATTAGGCCAAATTTCTTTTCCTCTAAGTAGCGTTCAATCGCGTATAAAATGAGTGGATACAGTAAAAACGCATCTAAGAAGAAGAAGAAATGATAATACGTGAGTACCCATCCTGAGAACATGATGACAAGAGCACCAATGAAGGCCACTCCTAACTTTTTATTCAATTTACTTAACCATAAGAAGCTAAAAATACCAATTAAACTAATTTTAATGATATACCAGTATAAAAATAAGGTCGGAATGACATCTCGCGGAAATAGCGTCGTTAACCAAAAGAATGGGGACGTTAAAAAGTAATAAACATGTGAGAAAACACTAGAACCAAGTCCGTGTGTCCAATCCCAAAAGTTTAACTCGCCACTATGAACTAAATCCCATCCATGATAATAAAAAGGTAATACTTGCGTCAGGTTATCACCATAAAAAATCATCAACTCACCTGTTAAAACATATTTAAGATGAGCCAGTAAGACAATCCCGACTAAAATCAACATATAATGATACTTTTTCATCTCCAAACTCCATTCAATCTAAAATTCACTATTGATTCAAATAGCTAATATGATATACCACATAAGAATTATTGATATAAATTCGATTGGCAAACGATCCAAGTGTTTCATATAACAGTGGATCTCCATCGGCTGGTACGATGACAAATTCAATGGTATATGCACGCATTCGACGTTCTAAATCATTGTAAACTGATGGTTCTTCTTCTGCCCAACTCTTTGAATTGGTTAATAATGAATAAATAAACATGCGATACTCGTATGGATTAGTGTCGTAATTCATATAAAAATCACGCAATGTTGCTACATTAAACACTAAAATTTGTGGTTCATATAAGAAACGCGTTCTTAAATCACAACTCATAACCGTTGTTCGATAATCCGGTTCTTTAAAGTATTCTAACTTATACTCGACTAACGCTTTTTCAGCCTCTATTAAATCATAGGGTAACTTATAATAAGGATCGTAAGTTGTATCATTTATTAAGAATTTTAAGCTAAAGTCTTGGGCATGAATCACTGAATTATTGATAAATAAAATTCCAAATACCGCTGTTAATCCCAACGTTAAAATAGTCTTGGCTTTAATAGATTTCATCAATGAAACATAAAACTTTACCCCGACTGCAAATGTTATCAATGAGAATAATAAAATTGTTGTTCGCCCATAAACAATTCCCGTTAAATACTTGCTAATAAACGGAGCCACAAATGGGTTATAGAAGAAGATTAAAGTTCCGACTAAAATGACTTTATATAAGCGATATTCTTCCACCTCACAACGATAGCATAAGACTCCGATAAGTAACGCCCACCCCACAAGGGTATAAATCACTTTTAAAGGTAATAAAATCGCTTGGTAAGAAATAAAACTTTTTTCTGTAAAATAGGTGATTCCATTAATATAATCCGGAATAAAAGATGCCATTGAAACTGGTGAGGCAATGCCCTTAAGTGTCATCACTATAGAGATTAAAAGAATACTAGCTAGTAACAAAATTAAGGCAAATCGCATGATTTTTTTCATTATATTTGAAAATTTTTGAACAAGCCAATAGATTAGAGGATAAAGAACGACCAAAATAATGGTCGCAATCAAAGCAAAAAGCATAGACATGGTAGATATAATTCCGATCACATAAAAAGCTAATGGAATACTTAATGTTACAGGCAATTTCAAATTAGGCTGCTTTGCGATAAACACTTCAAATCCTAGCAATAAAAGAACTAACATTCCCCCCACAAATAACCCAGTTGATTGAACCGAATAATGACTAAACATTAAGATGATAAGAGAGAGGATTGACCAAGGCGTTTCTTTTTCTCGACTCGCCACATAAATCCAAATCAAGTAAATCATTATAAAGGGTCTAAACTGATTGCCATAATAAGAATAAATCATCCCCGATAACGTATCATTCACTAAACAGAATAATCCGCCTACTAGCACCCACTTCATAAACCAATGAGTGTCTTTGAAATAATAATGAACCGCATTAAACAGACAAAGTGGCATTATTATTAAAAAAATAATTGAGGGTAGCCATAAGGTCACCAACATATAATCAACATTTAAAAGCTGTGAAAGGGCTGATAAGAATAAATAATAGCCTTGGAAATTGTAAATCCAGTTTAAAACGCCTGTCTCACCACTCCATGGGTTAATCATATTAACCTGCATGGCATTCACATTTGATCCGACAAATGGAATATAAAAATTAAAGTCTTCACCTGAATAATTTAAACTATCGACGTTCGCATAGAAGTAAATTAAAACACCCGCCATAATCACGATAAGAATATAGTCTAGTTGCCAAGTTAAGCGATACCAAAGCTTTATTTTAAAAAGCGCATAACCACTTAAAACAATCCCAAGTATAACCGTTAAAATTACCAACACCTGACTTGATAAATGCCAAATCATCACCGGTAATGTGATGATTTGGTGTAAGCCTAGAATGATAAAAAAGCCAAGTGGAATCGCATAAGGGAGTTTCTCACTCAAATTTAATTTCATTGAAACAATTTTCCCAATCGCGTAAGATAAGACTAAAATAAAGACCGTCATTGCGATAATCGAATTAATCATCTGTCCCCCACCTCGTCTATTGCCAGCTATAATGAATCTCAACTGATTCATCTAACCCATAGAATTTCTTAAACACACCTTGATGATACGGCGTTACTGCTTCTCCAGAATGGATCGAATGCGTTGGATACGCAGGTAACCAAAGCTCTCCGCTTGGATTTTGTTTGTATGCTTCGATTCTTTGTTCTTGTTCTTGACGAACCTCAAAAACTTGAGAATAGAGACGTCCATACCAGACAAATATAAGCATCGTTAAAATAGAAAAGACAAGAGTGGCTGATTTATTTACCATTGGATTAAATCTTATTTCATTCACAAGATACCCAATCACAATAATTAAGAAATACACCGTGAAAATTGCACAACGGGGTCCAATAATTGGTGAAAGCAACATAGCTCCCATGACTGCCATCCCAAGTAAATAGTAAAAACACATTATAAAAATAGATTGGCATTTCCATAGTAAGTAAATTATTATACCAAAAATAAGCATCGCCATGAATGTCCAATACCCCATTAAAATCCAAGAATTCATATCTGCAAAATAATAAGCAATACTTGTAAACTTCCAAAAACTGATGCCATATGATTCATTTAATGAAACAATGATTGATGAACCTAAAACGTAGACACTGCTCAACATGACTAAACTTAAAATAATAGGTGTAACTTTAAATTTAAATTGATTTCGCTTTTGAATGATTAAGGTCATCATAACAGCAATTAAAATTAGGATAATCACCGTATTTTCTGTAAACGTATAATGAATAAATTCAGGATACTTTGTTAACACTTTTTCAATAAGATTTTTAGACATCCATTCTGTATCTTCAAGAACACGAGCTCTTGAACCTGGGCTTAATCTCATCATTAAAAATGCACCTGTTGTTGTTACGGTATTAAGAAGTAAAATTAAATCCACTTTTTTTGCTTGAATTAGGCGATATCCCATTAGTAATAAATTAGCTAAAATTAAACCACCTGCAATGTTTTCCATAATCAGCCCGACTGTCATACCAGAAACAATACTGATTAAGATTTCATACCATTTAAAGGTCGCGTTGGAATCTTTAAAATATCGACCCATCAAATAGAGTTGTAATAAGGCCATGACCGCTGAGAAACGGTAGTTAATTGATCCCACAACAAATGTGAAGGTTTCCATTCGAATCCCATGTGACACCGTAAACATTAAAAACAAAATAAGACTTGCAATCAATCCTTTTTGACGTACTGGATTGATGATTTTATATAGCAATAAAAAGGTTGAGGAAAATAATAATGGATTAAAGAAATAAATCCACCATTCATGATGTGAAGCAAGTAAAAAACCTAAAAATTCTCCTACCACACGCCCTGACCAGGTTTGATAAAACTCAAATGTCATCGTTAAAGGACCTTTCAATCCATTAATATAATACCCCCAGTCATCTCCGACTAAAGGTGTCATGGATGAAACCCACATAAAAAATAAAAATAATCCCATGGCTATATACACATAGAAATACCTTTTAAAATTCTCTATTAACTTCATTTATTCTTCCCCTCTACTTCATATATCCTTCTAATAAACCATCAATTAAGCTTACCATATTGCCTTTTAACGTATACGGTTTCGGTTCAAATCTTTTCGCACGTTCATACGTTTGAATAAAATTATCACCATCCTGATAAGAAATAAGATAGCCTAGATCTTCAAATTTCTTTGCTAACTCAATTTGATGATTATTGACATGTTCACCATATTCTTTAAGTCTTGGAACCGCAATGATTTTTTTGTGATTTTTAATCGCCTGTAACATCGATCCTGCACCCGCATGGGTGACAATTAAATCTGCTTTTTCATACAACATTTGGATTTCTTCATTTGAAACAAAGCCAAATATCTGCATCTTATTCGACTCATATTGATTATGTCCGGCTTGAACAATGACTTCTTCTCTATCCGCCACTTGTTCGACTAATTTAATCATCCGACTAAAATCTTGCTTCTGAGTACCACATAAAACTAAAATCAAAATAAACAACCTCCAAACTTAGCATCTGGATAAACTTCTAACAACTCTTCCCACTGAACGTAAAAATCAGTAGCAAGTTTATACATAATTTTTCCTGTCATCGATGGGGTATGAACATTGGCTACCGTCTCAATATAAACAACTTTACGCCCCAATATTCTTGCATATACACACATCGGAATAGTTGAATGAACACCCGTTGAAATCACAACACGTGGACGATACTTGATAAAATAAAATAATGAAACGATCCAAACCCATAAATACTCAAACAGATAAATCCATCCATCATTTTTCGAACAATACATCACGTATTCTGTTGGATAAATTGGATCTTTTGAAACGTCTGTTTTCTCCGTTACAATAACCCCATTATATTTTTTAATCAATTCACCTAATTGAAGTAATTCCGAATAATGCCCACCGGCACTCGCACAAAACAATATTTTTCCTTTTTTCATCATTATCACCAAATTTATTATATCATAAAACAAAAATAAGTCATGAATTTATCACAATCCATGACTTATTTTGTCCATCCTATTGGATGTCTATGAGATATTGATCTGAAAAGTATAATCGATCATAATATAAATAAACGGCCACCACATCAATGTCATGTTCTTTTAAAAAATCACTCAACATAAAATCATGATTTAGACGTAAATCAATGATATACGTTTCATCAAAATGAGAAGCAAACCACCCATTCATTGGATTAGAGAAAGAATCAACTAAAAACAAAGCATTTATCCCGGTATTCTCACCGTAATCATATTTAATTTCACCAGCATATCCTCCGTAAAATGCGTCATAATGATGAATATCCTTATATCCTGGACCGTAGCCATTATGATAAGCATATCGATCACCATTTTCTTTTTCTAAACCGTCTACATAGGTGGTCGCTTGAGGTGCACCTTCAATTATCAAATCACAAATTTGGTCTGTTGCACGACTATACATCCCTGTTCGTCTCGCATAACTTCCACGATAATAAACATCCTCAAAACAAACCTTTTGTGTCACAGATCTTGGATGTCCGATTTGAGGAAACACTTCATTAATCATCTCAATCAAATCTGTATAGGCTACATAAGCGCCATCAGCCGTATGATGTAAATCTGTCTTATAAAAATATTGATAATACTCATCATAATTATTAATTTGCATCTCACCAAAATAAATATCATCATCTAGTGTACTCGTAAAGGTTTCTTTATAAATCTTTGAAGCCTCTTGGTAGTCTTGTCCTTCTAACCAATCCACTTCACTTAAAAGCAAATTCTTATAAATAAAAAGTGGCTGGTCCATAAAATTTGCGACTTTATTATACATTATAGCATGTTGCTTTACCACATCGTTTAAACTTTCAGAATAATAAAGTGGCGATTCAATATAATGCTCATTATATTTACTCACTTCTCGAACCGGAATTAATTTATTTTGTGTCTGATTAAAATAAGACACATACTTCGTCAAAAAGTAATCTAACCGCGTTTGCCATTTGACTAAAAAGCCTCTACCATAAAATTGATCGGCATAAGCCGTTTCAAATCCCGTTTGAAAACTACCATCATATAAACTTTCAAGCGTTATCTTTGGGAAACTAGCTAATTCTCGATATTCAAAATCAACCTCCGTATTTTTAGGAGCGAATAACATCAAACCATTCACTAAAACTAGAGCTCCAAAAAATACAATAATAAATACACTATTTCTTATCTTTTCAAAACGCATCGCTTCGCCTCCCCTAGAAACGGAAATAAATAAAAGGATTAAATGTCGAATCTAAAAGTGACATGACACATAAAACAAATAACATCCCAAGCCCTAAATCTCCGATTAATTTAGTCACTTCACCTTGTTTTAAGAATTTTCTCGCTAGTTTAGCAATCAAAGGCGTTGCCCCAACTAAACCAACTACTAAGTATGGCCAATAATATTGAATATCTAACATTAGAAAGATATCCCACTTCATTAAAACCTTAAAATCAAACATCGACTTTAGATAGGCTCCTAATTGTACTAAATTCGTAAAGCTGAAAATAACCCATCCAATTAAAAATAAAACAATCGCATAAATATGTTGAATCAGACTTGGAAGTCTTTCAAGCCACTTCAATAAAACATACTTTTCAATAATTAAAATAACGCCAAAGTACAATCCCCATAAAATAAAGTTCCAACTCGCACCATGCCAAAAACCTGTTAAAAACCAGACAATTAAAATATTACGAATGTGTTTTAAAACAGTTCCTCGATTTCCTCCAAGTGGAATATAGACATAATCTCTAAACCAGGATCCAAGTGAAATATGCCAACGGCGCCAAAATTCTGTCATACTTTTTGAAATATAAGGATAATTAAAATTCTCGAGAAAATGGAACCCAAACATTTTCCCAAGCCCAATGGCCATATCACTATAACCTGAAAAATCATAATAAATGTGCAAGGCATATGCGATAATTCCAATCCATGAAATAATTAAACTCAACTCATTTTGATGTAACACTTGAATTTGTGTGGCTAATAATCCAAGCTTATTAGAAATCAGTACTTTTTTCATTAATCCAACGATAAATCGCCTCAATCCATTCGAAACATTTTCAAGCGTCTCTTGTCGTGAACTTAATTCTTTTTCAATTGTTGAGTAACGGACAATAGGTCCTGCAATCAACTGTGGGAATAATGCAACATATGTTGCTAACCTTAAAAAACTCTCTTGAACTTTTACACGACCACGATACACATCAATAGTATAGGACATACTTTGGAAGGTATAAAAACTAATTCCAATTGGTAATGGCAAGTTAAATGGTTGAAGATTTAAATGGAATATAAAATTAATATTTTCAATCATAAAATCACAATATTTGAAGAAAAATAAAACAACTAAATTAATGATAACACTTGAAATTAAAGCTTTTTTAGCCCCTGTATTATCTTTTCTTTGTAAACATCGCCCGACCCACTCGGCATGATAAAAGTCATTCATCGTTGATAAAATCATTAACAAGACGTAAATAGGCTCGCCCCATGCATAAAAAATTAACGACCCAATCAAGAGAACTAAATTCCGATAGACACGATTTTTACTTAAAAAATAAATTCCAATAATTAACGGAAAAAAGCAAAACAAAAACGTAAAACTACTAAATACCACCTAAGTACCCTCCTACCTTCATTTCAAAACTCTTGCAAAATAGATGGACATAAGAAAAAAGATTGCCCGTCTTCGGGCAAATCTTTTTATCCTATCCCCTTTTTATAACTGAAAAGACTTTTGCAAATCCCCAATAAGAGAACGAATTCATCATTCTAAAGTAAAGATGCTTCTTATCTTTCTTTTTATTTAAATAGTGATTTTTCTTCCAATTTGGAAAAGTTTCATTCAACAATTTCCACCCATTTGATAACACATACTTTCGTTCTGTCTTATCTTTAATTTGTGCCGCTCGCAAAAATGAACTTCCTAAAAAATATTTAATAAACAAATATTCTAATTCTTCATGATAAGATTCAATCAAATCATGTTGTTTAAAATAATCATAAATTCCTGAAAAGACCTCTAACATATCACGCACACGATGATTATGAGTATGTGTAATCGATCCTGTGCGTTGAACGTAATAAACAAACGGCTCCCCAACAAATCCAAAACGTCTGATATGAGGCGCTAATCGAATTAAAAGAGAAGAATCTTCATAACGAAGGCCACTTGGAAACTTAATATCTAGTGAATTAAACCAACTTGTTTTATAAATTTTAGTCCAAAGTGTCGCAATCATCTCCGTCATATACTCACGGTTATCTTTAAATGGCCCATCAGTTGCTTGTACTAATTTATCAGGATACTCCCAATAAAAATTACAAGAGACTAAATCAGCATCTTTTTTAATCGCCTCTTCATACATTTTTTCAAACATTGTTAACTCTACATAATCATCACTATCAACAAACCCAAAATACTCTCCCGTCACTTTAGAAATCCCAAAATTACGAGTATCAGCGATTCCACCGTTTGGCTTAATATAGCTTTTAATGAGATGAGGATATTGTTTTACATAACGATCAATAATGATTTGAGAATCATCAGGAGTTGAATCATTCACCACAATAATTTCAATATCTTGAAGTGTCTGATTCACTAAAGAATCTAAACACTTTTCTAAATACTTTTCAACATTATATACTGGAACAATAATACTTACTTTCGGCATATCGTCACACCCTTAATCCACTTTCTTCAAAGTTTTTTGAAATAGAGTAATTAAACTAAATGCAATAAAGAAGCTTGTTAATAACGTATCTAATACATGTCCACTATAATAAGCTGCTCCAATTCCTGCTCCAACCGAAACCAGTAACATCCCATTTTCAAATGTTACCATCGATTTAAAGCGACGTAGCATATTAACTCCACATGCTGCCATTAACACAAGGTATGGACCTGTAAAGATGATGGCCCCTAAAATTCCAAGCGTATAGTATTGACGTAGGAAATCTTGTTCAATAATAAAACCACCTTGGCTAACCGTTGAATAACTTGTCCCAAATAATTTTTGTTTAGGCGTTAACATGTCCCACTTATACTCTGCAAATAATTTCTGTAAATCGCGTCCATCTGTACGTACTTCAAAAGGTTGCTCTAAAACATGCTTCCAGAAAACAGGGTCAAATTCAATTTCATAAATATAATCATAATAAGCAGGCATTCCAATCAACCAAGCATTATTACGAACGATATTAATTAAAGCCCAATTATATTCAAATGAATCTCCTTCCATCCCTTCTAGACCACTCGATAAGTCTGGTATCACTTGATTATCCTCACGATTACTTTGAATCTGCACGGCATTCTCTTGTTGATGTTTAATAGCTGGAGAATAAGGGAAGACAAGACTACAAAATGCAATCATAAAGGCCATAAAGGCAAGTGAAACGACTTGAAGACGTCCTTGCTTTAAAAGCAAAATAATGAGATAGCCAATAAATGCAATCACAGCAACGGCAATAGTACCAAGGGTTGCCACACGAGTTCCAACAATCATCATGCAAAGAGAATGAATCACAATTAAAATCATGACTGGCCACTTACGTTTAACTTCATATAGGACCTTATAGAGCAAAGGGAGTAACGTAAACAATAAAGCTCCGATGACATTTGCTTCTTGGAAAAATCCCTTTGATGTTAACTGAGTGGCCTTATACTGTTCATATCCCCCCATAAACCAAGAAATAAAACTTGATTGCGTGTACCCACCATAACTTCCTTTTGAAATGGCCAATAAATCTGTGATAAAAATCACACCACAAACGAACGTAGAAACACATAAGATGACGCGATTAAATGATTTTTCACTAAAGTTGGCCATCCAAACAACATACATCAAAACAAATGGTAATGTCATGGTTAAAATATACTTCAACTCAATTCCCGTTAAAAACTGATAATTAGCAGGCAAGAATAAATCTAAATTTTTCGTTGAAATAAAATGTAAAACAACATAAGCTATCCAAATGATTGCGATAATAGCGGCCCCAATAAACGTACGCTTCTTATGCTTGTCAACCAAAATAAAGGCCCCTACTGCAAGCAACGGCAAAATAAGAAATCTAACAATCGTTGATGGAACAATTAAATGATATTGCTTTAAAAAATCATTCAATAAATAATCTAAATCAACCAATGGCTGAATCACTAAAAAAATAAAGACTAAAATCCCATAAAAACTTGGACTTTTAATCATCGATTTTAATTGATTTAACATACTACTCCTCCACAATCTCTTTAATCTGCTCGACGATTTGGTTATTATGATAATGATACGTCAACAAGTGTGCTTCCATCACATTGAGCTGCTCTGGATGTTTAATTAAGTCTTTCATCCCTTCATAGAAGGAGTTTTCATTGTTATCAACAACAATCCCATATTCATTATTTTTCAACTGCTCTTCAATACCGGCCACCTTTGTTGCTAACACAGGTGTCAAACAAAGTAAAGATTCAAATACAACGGTTGGCAATCCTTCATAACGTGATGGCAATAAGAAACAATCGGCAAGTTTAAAATATGGAAATGGATTTTCACGATAACCAATTAGCTTAAACGTCTCCTCAACTTGATAAGCCTTAATTTTTTGTTTTAAAACTGCTTCATCCTCTCCACCACCAATAATCATAATATGATGCAATAAGCCTTCTTGTATGAGTCGATGATGGATCTCGAGTAAGCGATCATATCCTTTTTGATCTACTAATCGCCCCACACTGATAAATGTCAAAGCTTCTTGTTTAAAAAATGTCGAACGAGTTTCATCAATCTCCACATTGTATTTTTGCTTAATTAAGTCTTCTTGAATAATATTATGAATCACTTTAACAGGTTTGCTTAATTCAAATACTTCTTGATAGGAAGCCGCAGCAACCTTTGATACTGCGACTTGCTCATCCATTAAGGATAACGTCTTCTTAAGCAATGGCATGTAATTAGATGAGAAATTTTGAACTTTATAATCTAAATGAACCCAATTTACTTTTTTCTTACTATTTCCATTGGCAACAAAAATTGTACAAAAACCTTCTTTAAAAGCAATCTCAACATCATAAGAATCAAGTTTCATTTTTTTTCGTTCACGCTTAATTTTATTTCCAATCATTCCGGCCTTCATTAAGAAAACCAGATATAGTTTTCTAGCTATCAAAGCTAAATTTTTAGATTTAATTAACTGTCCGAGGGGTAAATCAATGACACTAAAAAATTTAGAGCCTTCTAAGACTCGCACTTCTTTTGGCACACCCTTTAGCATCTCACCATGCTTATGAAGGACAAGTAAATCTATTTCATAATCTGTCGTCTTAACAAGTGTTGTCAATAAATTATTCAAAACACGTGCTACTCCGCCAACGACCATCTCATCATTAACAATTAAAATTCTTTTTGACATTTTCTCACTTCCGATCATATAACCATAACACTAGTTTAAATTGACGTAAATACAATAAATACATTAAAACTTTCTCTTTCTTACTATAAGTATTAATATACTTATTCTTGATCCATTTTGGATATTTACTACTTAAAGTGGTAATATTCTGATTTAAAAATACTTCACGTCCATTTTGATACTCTCTAATGCGTTGCGTCGTTAATTTAGCCCCATGCTCGACAAACATATAATTAACCTCATCAAGACAAGGAATTTTATTTTTGACAACGTAAGACTTGACTAAATCAAGAGCACGATAGATATCAAAAATTTTATCAGAAGGTGTATGCATAATAGAGCCCGCACGTTGAAAATAGTTATAAAAAACATGATTAACTTTGACGATTTTATTCGCCTTGGCTAATACGATCGGAACACATCCTAAATCTTCATACCATAATCCTTTTGGAAACTTAACATCATCAAATAATGAACGTTTAAACAGTTTATTACACGCACTATTATTAATAGTAATGATTAAAGGATCATTTGAAACATTCGTTTCAGTAAACTCTCCTCCTGGAACAAACTTTGTCTCACCTGATTCATACACATACTGCATATCACAAACAACGACATCAGCTTGCTTCTTTACGACTTGCTGATACATAACCTTAAACATATCTGCCTCTACCCAGTCATCACTATCAATAAAGGCAACATAATCCCCATTTGCATGTGCTAATCCATAATTTCTAGCATCTGCTAAGCCACCATTCTTTTTCATCAATCCAATGATTTTCCCGGGAAATTTCTTTTGATACTCCTCTACGATATCTTGCGAATGATCCGTACTTCCATCATTCACACAAATAATCTCAATCTCCTTCATCGTTTGATTAACAAGTGAAGCTAAACATTTATCTAAATACTTCTCAACATTATAAATTGGGACAATCACACTTAATTTTGCTATCACGTTATCACACCTATTTCAATAATTTCTGCTTGATAAAAATAAAACTCTTCAATAATTTAATTTGTTTATGCCCAAGCAATTTTAAGATAAAACGATCTTTCTTCGATAAACAACTTAAATATTGATTACTTAACCATCCAGGATAATGACGATTCATATGGTCAATAGCCTCTTTAATATATGTTTCTCCATCTTCAACTTTTAAAAAGCGCAGACAACTAAATAAAGCTAGATTTTCAATTGATAAATAGGCTAACTCTTCCATGTACTCGTCAAAAATTCCTTGCTGCTTATAATACGACTCTATCGAATCAATCGCTTTATAAATATCTAAAACTTTTGGATTAACTGTCGACATAATAGACCCTTCACGTTGAATGTAATGAACAAAGGCTTCATTGACATATGCAATATGATGACATTTTGGCATAAATTTAGCGGTCGTCGCTAAATCTTCATACCATAATCCTTTGGGATAACGAATATTTGTCTTTGTAAACAGCTCCGTCTTATAAAGCTTATTCCAAGCTGATGCAGGACTTAACAATAAATTTTTAAAGGGATTATCCGCTTGTTGACGCAATCCTTGAATATAATTTGAAACACCACGGTCTTCCCATTCCATTAAAAAGTCAGATACAACCAAATCAGCATTCTCTTCCTTTGCTTTTTGATATAGTTTCTCATACATCATTGGCTCAATCCAATCATCGCTATCAACAAAACCAATATACTCCCCACGTACATACGATAAAGCATAATTTCTAGCATCACTTAACCCACCATTTTCTTTAATTAATGGTTTAAATAAATGAGGGTATTTTTTGACATACTCATCAATAATTTGTTGAGATTGATCTGGACTTCCATCATTTACAACAATGCATTCTATTTCTTTTAATGTTTGATTCACAATCGAATCTAAACATCTTGGTAAAAACTGCTCCACATTATAGACTGGAAGGATAATACTTACTTTTACCACTTTTTTCACCACCTGACTAAACTAAGATTTAAATTTATAAAATAACTTTAATGTCATTTTTGACTCATAGATTGAAGCTCTTAATTTTTCTTTAATTGATTGATTCGCTTTTTGTTGTTGATAATATTTATTATTTGTCCAGCCTTTAAATTCTTGCTGTAAATAATCATAAAACTCATTCATAATTTTAAGTGCTAATGATGAATCTTTAATATGAATGACTTTTTGTAATTCATAAAGGGCTTGATTAATACAAACCATCTCTAATTCATCTTCAAACGTTTTGAATTTATTTAGTTTTTTATAATAATTGATACTAGCTTCCAATGCTAATAATGTATGTAAAATTCTTTCATCATACGCACTTGAAACATTATTTAAACGATTAGCTAAATAATAATATAAGGGTTGATTAATCATCGCGATTTTCTCACAATGTGCTAATAGCATCAACATAAAGGCTAAATCTTCACTTCGATAGTTTGTTGGAAATAGTAGTTGATTAGCCGTTAAAATTTCTTTTTTAATAAGTTTATTCCAAGGAGCAGGATTAATTTTAAACAGAATCTCTTTGTGATTCATTAAATCAATCGTCTCAGATTCAAATTTTGGTAATGAAATAGCAAATTGTTCACTTGAATCTTCATAACAATCATAATACTCACAAATGGCCACTGAAGCATCAGATAAACGGATTCCTTCATATAATTTTTCTAACATTTCTTCATGTAGATAATCATCTGGATCAATAAAAATAACATAGGGAGCACTCGATAAACTTAATCCTAAGTTTCGTGTTTTTCCAACCCCTTCATTTTGCTTATCCATCACTTTAAAACGAGAATCCTTTTGCTCCCATTCTCTAATTAAAGTTAAGGTCTCATCTGTAGAACCATCATTGATCACTATCACTTCGAAATCTTTGAATGTTTGAGTGACCAAACTTTTAAAACATTTATCAATATATTTTGCGACATTATACGCAGGAATGATAACACTAATTTGACTCACGGGGTTTACACCTACTTTAGCTCATTTTCATCTAAAATTCGACTATATTAAAAAAGATATTTATTCTATAGTTGTAACCATATTTGAACAGAAATAGTCACATTTATCATATCATAATTTAATTCCAATGGAAATATAAACAAAAAAAGCGCATCGAGATTTCGACACACTTTTTACAATTGTTTATTTTTTTAATACAATTCGCTTTGCACGATTAACAAATAATCTAAATTCATTAAAGAATACAAAATATAAGATGCTATGAGCTATTAAAACAATGGTACCTAAAACAGCCGATCCTAGGAACCAAACTAAAATTGATGACGTTCCTGATGGGAATACTAACTTCCATCCCATATAAGAAATGGATCCAATCACAAACATAATCCCTATTCGTCCAAGAACCAGACGATAATAATACCAAGGTGATAAGTTAAAAACACGTGGATAAACTAAATTGACTGTCATAAAGAAATCAAAAATAAACTGAGACAAGAATGTTCCTAATAAAATCCCAGTAATTCCAAAGTTTTTAATTAATACTAGAGAAATTAATAGATTAGCTATTGCAGTGATGTAAGCAATTTTTTTAGTCTCTTTAAATAAACCATTCACATTTCTAACAACTAATAATGGTTCTCTTGACACCAAATAAAATAAATTTACACTAAATAACAAGACTGCGAATAATGAAAGAATATATTGCTCCTCTTTCATCCATAACATCATAAAATCTCTCATGACAACAAATAAAATACTACAAATCACTGAACTTAAGAAAAAGGCAAAATTCGTATATTCCAAAAATGTTGCATATTTATGTTCTTCATTCTCATTTGAAAATAAATTTCCAAAACTATCAATTGGCGCTTGCACAATGCTAAATAAAATCTTTTGTAAACTTGAGCAAATTAAATTATAAGCATTATAAATATTCGTCACTGAAGTAGCAACAAAGACACTTAATAAAATAGGATCCGTATTACTTAAGACCACACCCGAAATTTTATGTGCAAAGACATGTTTTGTATTTTCAAGAGCTGATAAGTCACGTTCTTCATGATTATTCTTTAAATAAGGATATAACTTAAGAGATTTCTGTCTAGAATAAACATATGTTGCAATGGTTAAAAGTCCATCGACTAATAAAACAATCGCTAAATCTACTTTCAGTAACGCAAGCACAACGACTAAAACAGAGCGAATAAACGTAATGAATTGAATTCCGATATTAATTTTATAATATTGTTGATCAGATTGAACGACAATATTCGGTCCCATTAAAAAGTAAGAAATCACCACTGGAATCAATAATAAGAAATAAATCAAGTAGATCGTCCCACTTGGAATCGGATCCGCTTTACTAATAAATAGCGGAGAAACAATTCCTATAATTGTTCCAAGCACTAAAATGATAATTCCCATCCATCTAAATAAATAGACAGCCCCATTATATAATTCGGTTACCTTTTTATGATTTTTATCAGCCAAGGGTTTATATAATATTTGCTGAAATGCCATTCCAAATCCACCTTCAACTAGATTTAAAACAGCCATAATTTGTAATAATGTCGAATAAAGTCCGTTAATTGAACTACCATAGATACTAGAAAATAAACTAAATTTAACAAAACCTAAAATAGGTAAAATTAAATTTGGAATTGTTGTTGCTAGCATATTAAAAAACGAATGTTTCGTTCTCATCTCATCACTCCTAACACAATCTTTCCTTTTATTTGACTAGAAAGACATAATTTAATAAAAAGGTGTATCGTCATTAGGATACACCTTTTTGATTTAAGTATTAATATTTTAACTAAGATTGTGGCGCTGATGGTTGCTCTGTACTCACACAAAGTGGATCATCTGGATTCTCATCACAGAAATTTGGAGCCGGTACCTCAGGTTCTGGATCAGGTGTTGGTGTTGGATCCGGTGTCGGTGTTGGATCCGGTGTCGGTGTTGGATCCGGTGTCGGTGTTGGATC
>NZ_JAGAVR010000012.1:0-2573 GCF_017941855.1 Turicibacter sp.
CCTTAGAATTTTAGCTACTGTAAAACGTATTAGATGTTAAAAATGAAAATGTGACGGTTTTAGTACCCTTAGAATTTTAGCTACTGTAAAACTGCAAATTTACTAAAGTTAATTCAATGTTAGTTTTAGTACCCTTAGAATTTTAGCTACTGTAAAACCCGTTACCGGTGTAATTAACGACTGAATCAGTTTTAGTACCCTTAGAATTTTAGCTACTGTAATTTAAAAGGAGTGTTATCTTAATTTGATAGCACTCCTTTCTGTTAATTAGATACTTTTTAAATTTCCATTCCAATCAAACTTTAAACGAAGACTGATTTCGAATAAGTACGGTAAATAAGACTAATATGAAGTAAGGTAAAATATTAAAAATATTTGCTAATATGTGAGTAGGGATTCCTAGTGGGATTGAACTAAAAATAGCGATGCTGATTGCTAGAATAACTCCATCTTTAATACAAATTGATGATCCTATTCGTTGTGCATAATACCAGACTTGTGGTGATGCTCTGGTGAAGGGAGTATCGTAACTATCTGAAGTCTTGGATTGGCTAGGTTCAATTTTTAACCATGATCCAACGCCTATACAGGTGATAGGGGTTAGGAAATTAACCATTATCATCGTTAATCACTCTTTCAACTAAATTTAGTAGTTAGTATGATTAGCGTTTGTCTTATTTATAGTAATAAAAGTTGTACTAATATTTGTGGGATGAACTTAATTATTTTAGAATGTATTTATGCCAATACATATTTTTGAATTTTTTATTTATTTAATCCATGTAGTGGTATAGATGTTTTATAGCTATCATTCTTTTTGTAAAAAAATAAAAAAGAAGATTTCATTTAAAATCTTCTTGAGAATCGTGATGTGATGTTTTGGTGATGAGAGAATAGAGTTTTAAAAAGGTATAAGTTAAAAGTGCTAAGACGATTGTCAACATAATCAATTCGATTGCAATAAATGTAAGAGCCTCAATCGGTGTTTCGATAAATTCGGTATTCATTGCTATCACCTCTTTAACCTCATTATGTCACAGATAAATTTTTTCATTCAAAATGACTTTTAAAATTTAGATACCAATTATTGTTACGTGTCGAAGAAAGAGTTTAAGTGTAGATTAAATGTCTTTTTTGTAGTATCCTATGTTTATCAACATTAGTTTGTAGGAGGATGGCCAGGATGGAGATTAAGGTTGCTTTTTTTGATGTAGATGGAACGATTGTGGATAATCATTCAACGCATTCGCATAGTTCAGATATGGAGTTAGTACCAGCGTCAACGATTGAGGCGATTAAATTATTAAAAGAGAATGGAATCACGCCTTTTATTGCAACAGGACGTTCTCCATTTATGATTGAGGATTTACTTGAGGGATTAGAAATTGATAGTTATATTTGTACGAATGGTCAATATGCTGTGATGCATGGTAAAGTGATTCATGAGGCACCTTATTCAGAAACTTTACTTGATGAAATTGTAGATGTTTCTAAGAAGCATGATATTCCACTTTTATGGATGCCAGCAGAGCATTATATTTTATCAGGTGCCAATCAAGAACTTTTATTATCAGGACTTGAAGCTATGAAGTTACCTTATCCTAGAATTCAAACAGATTTAGAAAAACCTGATTTTAAGGTGTATCAGATGGTAGCGGGAGTTACAAAAGAGAATGAGCATTTCTTTGAGTCAATTAAAGAAATTCGCATTGTTCGTTGGCAAGAAAATGGCGTTGATTTATTACCGTTACATGGTTCAAAAGCAACTGCTATACAAACGATTTTAGATAAAATCGGGTTGAAACCTGAGAATGCACTTGCGTTTGGGGATGGATTCAATGATATTGAGATGTTGCAAGCAGTTGGAATGGGTGTTGCAATGGGGAATGCTCATAAAGATGTTCAAAAGCATGCTAACTATGTCACAAAACCAGTTCATGAAGATGGAATCTACCATGCTTGTAAACATTTTGGGTTAATTTAATCATATAAAAAAGCATTAGCCGATATCAGGTTAATGCTTTTGATTTTTTAATCGAGAATAATTTTGAAAACAACAGGGAGCTCACTATGGATAGTAGTTGTACTAATCTCAAGGGCATCCGTACTATGATTCCATTTGATTTCCCCATCAAATCCTAGCGCAACAATATCTTTGATAATACCGTGGAAGCATGGGACGAAACAAGGATCTTTTTGGGCAAAAGAGGTGAGTTTGACTTGTCCATTTTCAGGATAGTTTAGGACCGTTGCGTAGATGGCATTGTTGTTCACGGTGTATCTAATATCCTTAGGAGTGAACTTTTTGCTCGTTGCATCTGAAAATTGTCCTTCTGATACTTCGGTTGGACCTTCTGATGCGTACCGCCAAACCTTAGAGTCGTAAATGGCCTCGCCGTTGACTTTTAGCCAGTCTCCAATTTCGAGTAGGAGTTTTTTATCTTCTTCTGGAATTGAGCCATCTCCTTTTGGTCCGATATTTAATAGTAGGCATCCGTTTTTACTCACGATATCCACAAGGTCACAAATGATTTCGTTTGCTGTTTTATAGTCATTATCCTCAGTATATCCCC